>NZ_JBVIJE010000002.1:343207-577575 GCF_055581585.1 Streptomyces sp. NPDC031426 | reverse complement strand
CCGAAGACCAGCCCGACCACCGATCCGGTGCGCGCCTCGCCCGCCGCTATCCACCGGGCCATCCTACTGTCGGCGCCCCCCCCCCCCCCCCCCCCCCCCCCCCTTTCCCCTCCCCCCCCCCCCCCCCCCCCCCAGACCCACGGTCTTCGAAGCTGTTGCCTTTTCGATCTTGAGCGGTGGCGGTCGAACGCGGATCCCAGTCTCGTCCACAGGGGCCAGCACCTCACCGACGCGAGAGCGGGCAATGGCCCACCCTTTCCATTCCTGCTCGGCCGCGGCCAACTCGGCCTGGAGACGGTCGGCCTCCTCCCACAGCTCGTCCACGCGACGGCGAGCACCCAGAACGCTGTTCCAACAGCTCAACCACCGACGGCATCCACGACCTCCCGGAGAGCGGCCCTGGGCATGGACACGGTTGCCGAAATCCACAATGACGAGGACCTGGCGGGCCGCTACTCCTACCCAGGGCCGGCGGCTGCGCGGTCGCCGCCCGCGGCGGCTTCGCCCGATACGGGGGAGGCGCTGCCCGCAGGCCCCCGGACCAGGGCTTCCTTTATGACATGGAAAATGTCGACGGGACAGCTGTGGCGCAAAGCCATGGGTGGCCGACATCCGCCGGCCGGCGGGCAGGCGACATGAAGGCGGAAAAAGGGCATGACATTCAACGTACTGGGACTGACAGAGGAGACTGAGCGCGTCTACGCCGTGCTGGTCCATACGCCCCACGTCACGGCTTCGGAGCTCGCCGGCGCCTGTGAACTGTCCGTGCCCTCCATCACGCGGCAGCTGGCCGATCTGGTCAAGGAGGGCCTGGCGACGCGGGCCACCGGCCGACCGCCCCGGTTCACCGCGGTGGCCCCCGACATCGCTGTCACCGCGCTGATCCGCCGCCGTGAAAAGCAACTCGATGAGGCACGGTCGCAGGTGCACCGGCTGATGGAGGCACACCGGGAGGCATCCCGGATCAGCAGCCCGGACCTCGCGGTGGAACTCCTCACCGAACGCGCCGACGTCAGTACCGCGGTGCAGTGCATGACCACCCAGGCACAGCGCGAGATACGGGCCTTCGACAGACCCCCCTACGTCGACCGGCCTGGCAGCAACCTCGACGAGCAGATCAAGCGGCAGCGCCGGGGCGTCGCCCACCGGGTGATCTACGACCGCGCCGCCGTCGCCTGGCCGGGCCGCCTCGCAGACGACATCCTGCCCAGTGTCCGGGCCGGCGAACAGGCGCGTGTCCGTACCGAGCTGCCACTCAAACTCGTGATCTGCGACAGCCGGGTCGCGATCATCCCCATCAGTTCGGCGCCGGGCGGTCAGTTGGCGGCGTATCTCGTGAAGAGCTCACCGATGCTGGTGGCCCTGGAGGCGCTCTTCGAGGTGGAGTGGGAGCGGGCGGTTCCCCTGCCCCTGACGAAGCGCACAGCCGCCGACGGGGGCCTCGACAGCGGCACCGGCGAACCCGACCAGGAGACCCGGTCACTGGTGTCGCTGCTCGCGGCAGGGCTCACCGACGCCGCGATCGCCCGGGCCCAGGGCTGGAGCGAACGCACCACCCAACGCCGTATCCACCGCCTGATGAGTCAACTCGGGGTGAACACCCGGTTCCAGGCCGGGCTGACCGCCGCCCAGCGCGGCTGGCTGTGACTTTACGCCGGATGGTCACTGACTCGGGAGTCTCGGAGAGCCAGTTGACGTCGGTCGGCGAGGCGTTCTGCGTGTAGCCGGACAGCAGGGACACGATCCAAGATCCGGACCATGTGCGGACCAACTCGGCTCATCATCAGGCGATTCCACCCGTTAGACAGGTCAGAAGCTGTTGAGGCAGCGTCGGCACCCACAAGTGCAATCACACGGCAGCCACCATCGATGAACGCGGGCGCGAACTCGGCAGCCACACCACCGGCACCACCAGCGACGACCACCTGCGTTTACTCGCCTGGGCATATCCCTTCGACGAGCACCGCTCACAGAAGCCGGTGCAGGTCATCGGTCCTCACCGGGTGGGAGCGGGCGGAAGCTCACCCAGCGCACGCATGAGGGCGATCTGCGCCTGGTCCCGCTGAGTTGCGAGTTCCTCGATGGGGCGGTCGCCGAGGTAGGCCTCGGCCTGCTCGCTCAGGAGTTTGACGGTGGCCTCGTCGAAGGTCGGGCTTCCCAGGAACTTCCAACTCTGTTCCATCGCGGGAGCGAGATGCGAGAGGAAGTGAGCAAATCCGCCGGAACCGCCGCCGAGATGGAAACTCTGGAAGGGCCCGGCAACCGCCCAACGCGGGCCGATCGAAGAAGTGACGAGTTCGTCGAGTTCCTGCTCGGTCACCACTCCCCCGGCCACCAGATGGACGCACTCGCGGAAGAAGGCCGCCTGCAGGCGGTTCGCGACGAAACCCGGAACTTCCTTGTGCAGGACCTGGGGCTTCTTGCCCAGGGCGCCGTAGAAGGCGCGCGCCTGCTCAACGGTCTCCTCCGAGGTGAGCCTGCCCGGAACGATCTCGACTAGAGGCACCAGGTGCGGCGGGTTGAAGGGGTGGCCGACGATCAGGCGCTCGGGCTGCTTGAGGACCGTGGCGATCTCGCTGGCCGGAAGACCTGAGGTCGAGGTGGCGAAGAGCGCATGGGCAGGAGCGTTCTCCTCGATGGTGGCCCACATCCGGTGCTTGATCTCCAAGCGCTCCGGGCCGTTTTCCTGCACCACGTCGGCGTGGGCCACCGCGGCGGCCAGATCGGCCTCGAAACGCAGCCGGGCAGTCAGGTCGTCCGTCCGCATGCCCAGCTCTTCCAGCGTGGGGGCGATGTCTGCCAGACCTGCGCGGACCTGGCTCTCCGTCGTGGGGGCCGGGTCGCTGATGGTGACCTCACAGCCGTGGGCGAGGCACAGGGCTGCCCACGACATGCCGATGACGCCGGCGCCGACGATGGTGACGTTACGGAACGATTCCGCGTTCGCAGTGTTCATGGTGTGCGATTCCTTACGGGTGGTGAGCGTCGCACCGCGACATTGCATGAAGTGTTTGAGGGCTGCCGCGGGCCTGCCATGCTGACGGATGGCGTGCTTGATCTCTGTTGCCGAGAAATCGCAGGCAAAGTACGCATGGCAATCTTCTGAGTTCCACGCCTGCCCCTCTCGCGCTTCTCGGTGGTGTCGGCCCCGTACGGGCCGACACCCCACGTCACTGCGCCGGTACCTGCATGCGCCGGCTCGCGTCGATCACGGCATCACCATGGTCTTTCTCGACCTCGACATCGAGAACGGTGCAGACGCGTCCGAAGGACCAGTAGAACCCGGTCACCTGCATGATCTCGAGGATCTCGCGTGGAGTGAGGCGCTGCTTCACCGCGGAGAAGATCTCGTCGGAAACGGTCGGGGAGGCAATGACCGCGGCCACGAAGCGGATGATTGCGCGGTCGTCGCCGGGGAGCTCCGGGGCGTTGAAGTCCTTGCGCTTGATCGCGTCCCGTACGGCGTCCGACACACCGACGGACGCTGAGATCGGCACGTGCTGGGTGAACTCGTATGCGCAGTCCGTGGCGCTGGCCGTGGTCAGAATGGTCAGTTCACGGTCTCGCGGGGAGAGCGCCAGCTGGGTGAACTGCGCCTGGCCCTGCCGGAGGAAGATCTCGACGGTGGCCTGCGAGTGCGACAGCATGTCGAATGCCGCGTGCTGCGGCAGCTGGTCGAGGAACTCACGCAGTTCCTTGGGAAAGTCCTGCCGGTCGGGGTAGGTAAGACGGGACACAACGGCTCCTTCTGGGAATGCGACGGTGAAGTGCTGCTCTGCGACGGCAGTGGACGGCGTCGGTGAAGCGCAGTTGGGCACCGGGGTGCGGCCGTTTGCATGCGCCTTACCTGCTTCGCCACCAACACCGCCGGTGAGACGATCGCCACCCTCGAACTGCGCCACCGCCGGCGGGCCCGCGCCGAGGACCGCATCCGCGCCGCCCGCGCCACCGGCCTGCGCAACCTCCCCCTCCACGAGGCCGCGCAGAACCAGATCTGGCTGGAGATCGTCCAGATCGCCCTCGCCCTGCTGGCCTGGATGCCCCTGCTCGCCCTGACCAGCAAGGCCCGCCTGTGGGAGCCCCGCCGCCTGCGGCTTCGACTGTTCTCCAGCGCCGCCCAGCTCATCACCACCGGCCGCCGCCGCATCCTCCGCCTAGCCGAGCACTGGCCCTGGACAGACATGATCACTGAAGCGCTGGAACGACTCCACGCCCTCCCGGTCCCCGGCTGACCAGCGTCTTCCCGCCCCTGCGAGCAGCACCACCCCGACCGGAGCAGTGGAACCCGGCGCCCACCCGACGCGACAACCGGGCCATCAGCCTGCTCACACTCCGAAAACCCCGACCAACACCCACCACGAAGGGTCCGTCAGCAAGCTGACGGACCCTCAGCCCGAATCAGGGTTTTCACGCGGGTCACCCATACCGCTGCCCGGGAACCCGAGTGCCCCGGTTATCCGGATTTACCGACAGAGATCATGTTCATCTCGGTGAATTCACTCGGTATTACGCTGTCGTGAGCCATGACTTCTGAATCCACCGCAGCTCCCGACACCGACTGGTTTCGGGTGGCAATTCGAGCGGGCTTCGGCATCTCACCGGCAGAAGCGGACGCGGTTTCGCGGAGTTGCCGGGCTGCCGCGCCGCGGTCTGATTCCGGCCGGATCCACACACTTCCTCCGGTCGGTTCCGCGCCCACCCCCCCTCCTCGGCGCCGAACACACGCGTGCCAGGCCGGCCTGTGGCACGTACGTGCGCGAGTCGGGGCGAGGTCGTGCCTATCCTTTGGTTGACGGGTGAAGATTGTGTATTAGGGTGAATGCGGTCCTGTCGATCGCCACCGAACGGCAGGACATCCCAGGGAGTTCCGCCCCGTCCGTTCCCAAGTTGCCTGTGTGCCAGTCAAGTTGATCCCTGGCGTCGTATCGAGACGGCGCCACAGCCGAATGGCGGACCCTTTCTGGGTGCTGGATGGGCATCCGGCACAGCGGAACCCCGTGCCGGTCATCGGCCTGTCCCGGCAACCGCGACCGGATGTGCAGCGGTCCCCGCTCCCCACTGCTCTGACACTGAATTTCCCTCATGGTGATGACGATTCAATCTGAAGCGGGAGGCGCCCGGTGATATTCTCCCGTGCGTCGCGAGGACGCCGTGACGCACCGGATGCCACGGCGCAGTCACCGGAATCAGCAGCACCGCCTTCCACTCCCTCGCCCCCGGCGCCGAGTCCGCTGCCGGACCTCGTGCCGCTGACTGCGGAGGAAATCGCCCTGATGCGCGCGAGTGTAGCCGTGGTCGGCGCGTACGCAGCGGACATGACGGTGTATTTCTACGCCATTCTGTTCGCACGCTACCCCGAGGTGCGCGGGCTCTTCCCGGACAACCTGGACGTCCAGCGCGACCGGTTGCTGCGCGGGCTGCTGCAGATCGTCGACCTCGTCGACGACCCGGAGAACCTGATCCGGTTCTGCAGTCGGCTCGGTCGCGACCACCGCAAGTTCGGGGCGCTGAACGGCCACTACCCCGCGGTGGGCGAGTGCCTGCTTGCATCCCTGGCCCGCTACGCCGGCCCGGCGTGGAGCCCGGAGCTGGCCGCCGCATGGACGCACGGATACGGCGTCGTCGCGCAGGTGATGATGCACACCGCGGGGGAGGACGCTCGCACGGCGCCCGCGGTGTGGGAGGCGGAGATCATCCACCACCTGCACCGCGGCCATGGCATCGCGGAAATCACCGTGCGGCCCGACGCGCCCTACCCGTACACGGCAGGCCAGTACGCGAGCGTGGAGACGCCCTGGCACCCCAAGACGTGGCGCTACTACTCGCCCGCGCACGCGCCGCGACCGGACAACACCGTGACCTTCCACGTGCGTGCGGTCGCCCAGGGCCAGGTCAGCCAAGGCCTGGTCTACAGCGCCAAGCCCGGGGACATGGTGCGGCTCGGACCCACTCAGGGCGACATGACGCTCGACCCGCGCAGCGACCGGGATCTGGTGTGCGTGGCCGGCGGGACCGGCATGGCCCCCATCAAGGCCCTGGTCGAGGACGCGGCCCGCACCGGGACAGAGCGCTACGTCGACGTCTTCGTCGGCGCTCGGACCGCCGAGGAGCTCTACGGCCTGGACGACATGCTCAGGATGTCCCAGCGGCACCACTGGCTCTCTGTGCGGGCCGCGGTGTCGCACGAGCGTATTGCGGGGCTGGAGGGTAGCCTGCCGCGGGTGCTGAACGAGTTCGGGCCGTGGTACCGGCACGAGGCGTTCCTCTCCGGCCCGGTGGACATGGTCACGCAGGCCAGCGCCACCCTGGCCCGGCAGGGCATCCCGCAGGAGCGGATCCATTTCGACCCCTTCGACGTGCCCGCACTCGAGGCCGCGTTACTGCCCCGGAAATTGCGGGAACCGCCCGAGGACTGAGCGGCCGGCCGACCCGGCCCCGGCCGTGCGGCCACTCGCTTGCCGCGCCCGCCTGCCGGACTCGGCATCGCCCCGTCCGCTCCCGGCCGAGCGGCCGCCGTACCACCGCCGGCGCGCCGGGCTCGTGTGAGCACCAGACCCCGAGCAGGAGAGAATCCGATGCAACTCCCCCCTTCGTCCGACCCGGCTCCGCGCCGCCCATCGGCGCACGAGGCCGTCCTGGCGGCCGCCGAGGTGTTCATCCGGCAGTACGCCGCCGAGAACCCGGGCGACGGCGACCCGCGTAGGCGGCTCGCGGAGATCACCGCGGAGGTGGAGCGCTACGGCACGTACGAACACACTGCGGCGGAGGTGGCGTACGGCGCGCGGGTGGCCTGGCGCAACGCGGCGCGCTGCATAGGCCGGCTCTACTGGAACAATCTGATCGTGCGGGACCTGCGGCACGTCACGCATCCCGACGACATCGCCAGTGAGTGCTTCGAGCATCTGCGGATCGCGACCAACGGAGGCCGTATCCGGCCGGTCATCAGCGTCTTCGCCCCCGATCGCCCCGGCCGTCCCGCCGCCACGCTGCTGGGCGAGCAGTTGGTGCGCTACTCGGACGACCCGCGTAGCACCCATCGGGTGGCGCTGGCCCGGGACTTGGGCTGGAAAGGCGGTGAAACACCCTTCGAGATACTGCCGTTGCTGGTGCAGCCCGGCTCCGGCCTGACTCCGGAGTTTTACGAGGTGCCCGAGGACGCCGTGCTGGAGGTGCCGTTGACGCATCCGCGCCATCCCGGGTTCGCCGCCCTCGGTCTGCGCTGGTACGCGGTGCCGGCCGTCAGCGACATGTCGCTGGAGATCGGCGGGGTCACGTACCCGGCCGCGCCCTTCAACGGCTGGTACATGGGCACCGAGATCGGCTCGCGCAACCTCGCCGACACCGACCGCTACAACCTGCTGCCCGCCGTCGCCGAGCTGTTCGGCCTCGACACCCGCAACGAGCGCACTCTGTGGCGCGACCGCGCCCTGGTCGAGCTCAACCTGGCGGTCCTGCATTCTTACGAGCAGGCGGGGGTGAGCATGGCCGACCACCACACGGAGTCGCGGCGGTTCCTCGCGCACGTGGACCGCGAGAGGCGGCACGGGCGCCCGGTGCCGACCGACTGGAGCTGGATCGTCCCGCCCCTGTCCGGAGGGGCGACCGCGGTGTTCCACCGCTACTACGACCCCGAGGATCCCGAGCTACGGCCGGCCTTCGTGCACCGGACCGCAGAGGTGCCGCAGGGGTGCCCCTACGGCGCGGCCTGAGAGGGCCTTTGAAGTAGGCAGATTGCCCTTGATGCCCTAGTAAGTTCCTCGCCACGTGGGGGTGGTCTCGTCCGTTATGCGCCTGGCGAGGCTGTCGACCGAAGCCATGTGGATCACGGCTTCGGAGCTGCCGGTGCGGGTCTCCTAAGACTTGCCCCGTAACTGATCTTCGACTGCAGCAGGTGGGTCCCCCTGCACCGGGGAGCTCCGAGCCATGCGGCCGAGAGCGGGTTGTGTAGTCGGGCGGCGCCAAGCATGGCGTGGACGCCGTCGCCCTTGACGTGGCAGTCTCGCGGGAACCTGGGCTTGGGTCGCGCTGCTGGGCACTTGCCGGCTGGAGCTGCTGCTCGTGATGGAGCGGAGCCTCAGCTGTTCTGGATGCGCCGGGCCGCAGCCACGAGTTCGGCCGGCAGTGCGGGCCCAGCGCACGCGTGATCAATCAGCAGGTCCGGGTATGAGTCGTTCGGCAGATTCGGCGCCAGTTCGATGAGTTCGCTCAGATCGGCATGCGAGCCGGTCAGTCGTGCACGGTAGGCAGCTCCGGCCGCCCGAAGTGAGAGCTCAGCCGGCTCGTACCTCATCCCCTGATCGATCAGCCGGACCGCGGAGGTGAAGTCGCCCTGCTCAGCACGCACATCGGCCAGGTCGAGATAGAGCGACCAGTTGGCCGGGTCCAGGGCAAGAGCGCGCTCGAACGCCGCCACGGTCTGCTGAAGATCACCCAGCTTGCGCCACGTGCCCGCTCGCACAACTTCCGTCAGCATGATCCGCTCAACGGAGTCCGCCTGGTCGCAGAGGACAAACGACGCATCGGTGAGACCGCATGCCCGCAGCAAGATCGCCATCTTGGCCAACGCCTGCGGCACCGGCTGGCGGGCAGCGACCACGTCGATGGCTTCGAACCAGGGCCGAAATCGTTCCCGCATGCTTTCGGTCTCCAGATCACGGCCATAGTCCATCGTTCGCATTGCGGCCTCGGCCAGCGCATCGGCACTCACCACACCGCGAAATCGTTCATCGCTGAACCAGGGGGCTTTGGCCCAGGCGATGTCGGGTCGCACACCCGTGACCGATCCGATCGCCAGCGCCGCGCCGTCCATGTCGTCCTGAAGGAAGCTGATGTACGACTGCGCCAGTACCGTCCTCAAGGAGTCGGCACCCTGAACGACCTCGGTCCGCACCAGCCAGGGAGAAGGACGGCCCGGTCGGGGCCTATGGCGTGGAAGAAGGATCTCAGCGCGAACTCCTTGCTCTGGACGGAAATGAAGATGTCCTCCGCGCCGGTGACCAGATCCCACACATCCGTGAGCAGTGAGAAGTCGTCGTCGGGCGACAGGCCGTCGTACATCTTCTGTACGTGCTCCCCGGAAGCGGTCAGCTCAAGGAAGGACTCCAGCGCGTCCGCCTCGCTTCGGCAGGACTGACCGAAGGGCTTCCACCAGGTCCGGAAGTCCGGCAGAGGCTCCCGGCGCCAGCGGTCCCAGCGCTGTCGTGCGAACGGCTCGTCCCGCTCCGCAGCGATCAGCGGGAGCAGCCGGGGAGCCAGAGTGCTGATGAAGTCGTCGTTGTGGGCGCTGATGGACCAGGCCGACGTGATACCCATGTCAGGAAGGTACGAGGCGTCACTGACAACCTGGGTTCCATCGGCGCGGACCTGACCTGCTTGTACACCGCCGTCGTTCCTCGAAGCGAGAGCGCCGACGCCGACGGAAGCGCCTCCCCCACCGCTTGCGCCTGCGCCGCGACCGCGTCGTTGTACACCACCCGCGCGCACCCCAACCCCCGGGCCAGCGCGAGGCACTGGCCCGGCGTCGGGTCGAGGCGGAAGGCATACCTAAACTGCATGATCTGGACGCCAACACAGGCCACTGACAGTCCAAGGCGGACCAGCCCGCATCGCCAGGTTCAGAATCGCTTCACGGGGCCTGAAGGACGATGCACCGCGGATGATGCCCGGTAGCCCCGAGCATCGCCAGCGTACGTCCGCCTCGCAGTAGGCAAGCGTGTGTGCCCATCCCGGAACGAGGCGGGCACACCGGGCGTCGCCGGCACCCTGCGGTGGGCGTTGCTGATCAGCGTGTGGCGAGTTCTCTGGGCAGGTGGTCGGTTTTGACGAAGGTATTAAGGGCTGGTCCCCAGGGCATGGCGCGGGCGAAGCCTTCGGCAAGTTCGGTGCTGGGCCGTACGGGCTGGGGCAGGTGGAGGTCGCGGGTGAAGCCGAGCACGCGGGCCATGGCCCGCCACAGTCGGGCGTCGGGGCCGATGCCGACGGCGGCGTGGTGGGCGGCGAGGGGGTCGTCGGCGCCGGCGGCGAACCGCCACCAGTACAGGGCGCTCTCCCAGCGGTCCAGAGTGTAGAGCAGGCAGGCGAACGTGCGGGGTCCCCGGGGGTCGTAGTCCGCGGCGAAGTCGGCGAGGGAGTCGATGTCGTTGGAGCGCAGCACCGTCTCGCACAGCCGGCGCACGTGCTCGACGACCGGGGCCGGGGTGGTGGCGGGGTCTTGGACGAGGATCGGTGTCGGGCGGCGGCGCAGGCCTCTGCGGGTGCGCGGCCTGGGTGTGGTGGGCCGGCTGGGTACGGCCGGCGGCGAAGCCGGGGGTGCCGGATGGCGGGGGGCTGCGGGCGCGATGGTGGCGCGGGTGACCCGGGGCGGCCGCGCGGCGTCCTGGGAGACGCGGACGGCCAGGCGGTGCATGACCCGGCCACGAACGCGGGCGCCGACGACGCACGGAGAGGTGCCCTCGCAGGCCGCGCAGCGCAACCAGATCCTGGACGCGAACGAGTCCGCCGTCGATGCTCTCGCCAAGGGCGCGAGGGGCCTCGACCCGCATGACCAGGGAGGAGTCGCCGATCCAGCCGATCCCGCCCGGGGAGCCGAGCCGCACCAGCCTTATGGTGACGGCCGCAGGCATGGTCCTGTCCCCCGTGGCAGTGGCCGTGTCACCACTCGCACGACTGGGACGTGCACGTCGAAGACGAAGTCGAAGGACAACGGTTCGATCTCTGTGCGCGCCAGGGGCTGACACCGGAGTCCCGGTACGCGGTAACGTGCGCGCCCGGTCCGATCATCGTACTGTCCAGGGACTGTTATGCCTGATCCTTCCACGCCGCCGGACGACCGGCAGGTGTCACCCATGACCGCCCGTGTGACGGCCGAGTCGCGAGGCAGGTTCTTGAGGCGGCGTCAGGTGCTGTGGTCCGTGCTGCCGCCGGGCGTGGTCGCCGTGACCGGTGCGGTGGCCACCGCGCTGGTCGGCGATGGCCACCTGGACCGGGCGGACCAGGGCGCGGTGTTGGCCGGCCTGGTCCTCATCGGTGCCATGGCGTCCGGGATCGCGGGCGTACGGGCTGCAGCGGAGGCACGAGCAGTCACCAAGCACTGGGCGGAGTTGTCCCGCGCGGCCGACCGGAACCGTGCCGAACTGGCCGAGCTGACCCGTACCACAGCCGAGGGCAGGGCCGAACTGGAGTCGCTGTGCCGCCGGTTGCGGGCTGGGGAGCGGGCCCTGCGGCGCCGGCCGGAACTGCCGCCGCAGACCGGCCCGGACGAACTCTCCCGCCTTGGATTCGAGATCGCTGCGGCCCGGCACGGGGCGGAGGCAGCCCTGCTGGAGACCGCCGCCGGTGCGGTCGGTGCGGAACACAGCTCACGGCTGGAGCAGTTCGAGGTGTTCGCCAACCTGGCGCGCCGCCTGGAGTCCCTGGTGCACCGCGAGATCGGCCTGCTGGACAACCTGGAGAACGAGGTCGAGGACCCCGACCTGCTCAAGGGGCTGTTCCGGGTGGATCACCTGTCCACCCGGATCCGCCGCTACGCCGAGAACCTGGCCGTGCTCGGCGGCGCGAACACCCACCGCCAGTGGGCCCGCCCCGTCGGCCTGACCGACGTGCTGCGTTCCGCCGTCGCAGAGATCGACCAGTACGCCCGGGTCAAGCTGGTCCCCCCCATCGAGGGAACGGTCAGCGGCCACGCCGTGGTCGACGTCGTCCATCTGCTGGCCGAGCTGCTGGAGAACGCCACGGTCTTCTCCCCGCCCCAGACCACCGTGCACGTGCGGGTGGAGCCCGTCGCCGCGGGGGTGGCGATCGAGGTCGAGGACCGGGGCCTGGGCATGTCCCCGGCCGAGCGCAACCAGATGAACACCGTTTTGAGTGCACCCGACAAGGTCGCCCTCGGCGAGCTGCTGCAGGACGGCCGGATCGGCTTGTACGTGGTCTCAGCCCTGGCTCAGCGGCACGACATCGCCGTGCAGTTGCTGAGCAACGTCTACGGCGGCACGCAGGCCGTCATGGTGCTGCCCAAGGCGCTGCTCGGCCCGCAGCCCGCAGCTCCCGCGCCCGTCCACCACACCGTCCCGGCCCCTGACGCGGCGCCGCAGGACCCGGTGGAACCCGAGACGGCGGACTCCCGTGCGACAGCGGTGGGCGTCGTTGCGGATCCGCTCGTGTCCGAGTCCGCAACCCAGCCCGCCCCGGTGCCCTCCGACGGCGAGGACGACCGTCCGCGGCTGCCTCAGCGGCGCCGCCAGGACCACGCCGCCGAACGGCCGCACCCGGTCCCCAGCGCCGGTGCCGCCGAGGACATCGCACACGACCCGGGCCTGATGGCCGCGTTCCAGACCGGACTGCGCAGAGCCGAGGAGGCGGAGACGCACTGACAGCCGAGCCGCCCTGAAGGCCCGGGGCCCCGTCCAGCAAGCCGTTTCCTTCCGTCGAAGAGGAGTACACGATCGTGGCGAGCGAAGACCTTTCCTGGTTGTTGACGGGTCTGGTGAACCGGGTGCCACATACCCGAAGTGCCTTGTTGCTGTCCTCGGACGGGTTGGTGAAGGCAGCGGAGGGACTCGACGCGGACGCCGCGGACCAGCTGGCCGCCCTTGCCAGTGGGCTGTACTCGTTGGCGCGCAGCGCGGGCCGGCACTTCGACGACGGCGGTGACGTGCGACAGATCGTGACGGAACTCAGCACCTCGCTGCTGTTCGTCTCGGCCGCCGGGCACGGCGCGGTGCTGGCGGTGCTGGCCGGACGCGAGGCGGACGCAGCGGTGCTGGGCTACGAGATGGGGATGATGGTGAAGAGCGTGCGCCCGCACCTGGCCACACCGCCCCGGCACCCGGTGGGATAGCCGATGACGCCGGTCCTCCCAGACGGACCGCTGATCGACGAAGCGGTCGGGCGGCTGGTCCGTCCCTACACCGTGAGCGACGGCCGGACCAGGGCCACGTCCCACTTCACGCTCGTGACCGTGGTGCAGGCCACTGGCGCCCAGACGCAGGGCGCCTTCGGACTGGACCATGCGCAGGTGCTGGCGCTGTGCGAGCGGCCTGTGAGCGTCGCCGAGGTCGCGGCTCGGATGCAGGTGCCCGCCGCCGTGGTCAAGGTGCTGCTGTCCGATCTGGCCGAGGGAGGCGCGGTGGTCGCAGGTGATGCGCCCCCGCCTTCCCCGGGCCACTCCGCACGACCTGATCGAGACCTCCTGGAAGCGGTACGCGATGGCCTCCTCAAACGACTGTGATCCGCTGTCCGCCAGAGTCCTGCCGGTGGGAATCAAGGTGCTCATCGCCGGCGGGTTCGGCGTGGGAAAGACGACCTTCGTCAACGCGCTCAGCGAGATCGAGCCGCTGAGCACCGAGGAGATACTGACCGCCGTCAGCGCGGCCACGGACCGGCTGGACGGAGTGGAGAACAAGGCCACCACCACGGTGGCCTTGGACTTCGGCCGGATCACGCTCAGTCCGTCCCACGTCCTGTACTTGTTCGGCGCGCCAGGACAGGAACGCTTCTGGTTCATGTGGGACGAACTCTCCGAGGGAGCGCTCGGGGCGGTGGTCCTCGCCGACACCCGCAGGCTGGAGCACTCCTTCGCAGCGGTGGACTTCTTCGAGCGGCGTGGCATCCCCTTCGTCGTTGCCGTCAACGAGTTCGACGGCGCCCACCGCTACCGCGCGGAGGAGGTGCGGACCGCTCTCGACCTCAGGCAGGAGGTGCCGGTGGTGCTGTGCGACGCCCGCGTCCAGAGCGCGGGCATCCGCGTACTGCTCGAACTGATTCAGCATCTGCTCACGACAAGGAGTTCCCATGGCAGCG
The DNA here is from genome assembly GCF_055581585.1 of Streptomyces sp. NPDC031426. Classification (NCBI taxonomy): domain Bacteria; kingdom Bacillati; phylum Actinomycetota; class Actinomycetes; order Kitasatosporales; family Streptomycetaceae; genus Streptomyces; species Streptomyces sp. NPDC031426. Next base: position 563,778 of record NZ_JBVIJE010000002.1, on the reverse strand, counting down.
ACACCGACCAACTCCTCCGGGCCTGAGTCCGGGATCGCCCTGCGCCACCTGCTCCTTCCCCCGGAGGACCCACAGGTGCGTACCCGAACCGAGCGGCTGCGCGAGCTGGGCATCGAAGCCCGTCCGGATACGGAACTCGACGCCTTCGCACGGAAGCTGGCACTCCGTACCGGTGGCTGCTACGCCGGGGTCAACTTCTTCCTCGACGCCGACCGCCAGTACTTCGCAGGGTTGTACAGCGTCGCACAGGACACCACGGTCCACGTGGGACCGCCGTTGCTGAAGGACCCGGTGCCCGGCCGCGTCATGCCCCGCGACATCGACATGGGCATCTGCCCGCACGTGGTCAAGCGCCGCCGGGCGCTGGTGCTGGAGGACATCCGGGACTTCCCGCGGTTCGCCGGTAACCCCGTGGTCGACGCGATCGGCGTCCACTCCTACCTGGGCGCACCACTGATAGACAGCACCGGCGTGGTGCTCGGCACGATCTGCGTAGTCGACCAGGACCCGCACCCATGGGGGCATACGGGGCTGGAAACGATCAAGGCCATGGCTGCGGAACTGGTCGAACGGCTCGAGGAGTCGGCGCGCCGTCGGAACTGACCGGTGCTGCCGAACCCGCACCCGGCCGCCCCCGGAAAGTGCCCGGCGCGGCCGTCCAGCACCCGCCCATGCCGAAAATCTCGGCCAAGGGATCCCAGCGGTCGGCCGTTCGGGATGCCCTGATGCTCGCGGCGTGCAGGGGCCCGCTCCCCGGCTGCGGGCGGCTGCCGTCGCTCGCCCTTCGGACCAGCGTCCGTCCCGTGCCGGCCTCGGCAAGACGACCAGTTGGGGCTGAGGAACCCGAGGTTGATGCCCGCGTCGGCCGGATCGGGCCAGCGGGTCGTCACCACCTTCCCCTGGGAGGGCCGCCCGGCCTCCTTTGTCGTTGAACTTGAATATGCCCGGGCACAGAGCGCTCAGGGCCGGCCCTTCGAAGGCTCTGGTCAGCGGACGAAGGAGATCTCCGGGTATTTCTTGTCGGGGCCGTCGAGCAGGGTGCTGTGCCGGTGGCGCAGTTCCTGGTCGAAGAAGGCGGCGAGGTAGACGCGCTGGATCTCGATCGCGCGGTTGGGGTCGATCGTGCCGTACACCTGCTGGAGCTGGGCCGGCGTGAGTCTGAGCGCGCTCGCCTCCTGCGGCGCCATCGCCTCGTCGTCGACGAACGACACGTGCGCCGCGCCGTGGAGCTGGATGTCCACCCGGTATCCCTTCAGATGCGACCACAGCGTGCGCCACGAGCCGTCGTTGTCGCGGTTGTGGGTGCCGGAGCTGAACAGCATGAAGGGGCGGTCCAGGTTCTTGCTCGGTGCCGGGCCGAAGAACTGGCCGTCCAGATTGGCGCCGGCGGCGATGCGGTGGTCGAGCTGCATGGAGGTGTCGACCGCCGCGCCGCCCAGCGAAGCGCCGAACATCCCGATGCGGGACATGTCCACGGCGTGCGACAGCCCGGTGGGGAGCCTGGCGCGGTCGACGTCCGGGTTGCCGCCCTTGGCGATCGCGGCGAGCTGGTTGATGACGAAGTGGATGTCGGCAGCGCGCACGTTGAGCGTGTCGGAGGAGTGCGCGCCGGCCGGCATGGTGTTGACCTCGACCCGTCCGTCGGGGAACTGCACCTCGTTGGCGTCGTGGGTGTGGTCGACGGTGACGACGAGGTAGCCGCGGCTGGCGAGGTCCTCGGCGAGCACCGTGCCCCTCGCGCGGTCCGAGTGCAGCCCGCTGGAGTACAGCAGGACGGGCAGCTTGCCGAGCTTGGTGTCGACCGGGGCGAGGACATGGCCGGCGGTCTTCGGCAACGTCACCTGTTGTGGCGTCAGGCCCTGGGAGGCGAGGAAGTGGGCGCCGGAGACTGCTGGCATCCACGGCGCCGCGTAGTGACCGCGGGTGGAGGCGGCCGGGTACCAGAACGACACCATCAGCTCGCGCGGCTTGTTGCCGGGCACGTACGGGTCCGTGCGGGACTTGTCGACGAGGTGCAGGCTGAACGTGCCCACGCCGTGGCGCCCGGTCGGTGCGGGCAGACTGAGCTGGAGAGCGGACGTGGCCGCGCGGGGCGTGACGGCCTCCGGACGGACGGCCGTGTGCTGCTTCGGCACCCCGTCGTGCTGGGGCGCCCAGGGCGCGTCGTCCCGCTCGGGCTGGTCGGGCGAGAACCCCGTGGCGGTGGGCTTGTTGGCCGTCTTCCCGACGGCCATCGCCGGCGTCATCCCCGCACCCAGCGCGATGGCCAGCGTACCGGCCGTACCGACCGCTCTGGCGATCACTCTGCGACGGTGGCGCGGTCGGCGGTGTTTCATGGGACCCCTTTGTTGAGCAGCGATCAGAGAACTGGCGATCGGCTGTTGTACGCCGTACCGCCGCAGTGGCCTACGGATCTGGAGGCCCTGGCGTTCACCGCGGCCGCAATCGGCACGAGCAGTGACCTCGTCCGGCTGTGCCCTCCCGCCAGTCCTCGCTTTGTGCCGGCCTGCTCGTCGCTGAGCGCGGAGCCCCCGGTCGACGCGCAACAAGAGCTCCAGGCCGCCCGATCCCCCGCCGCGCCGATCGCCGGCCCCAGCCCGGCCCAACCATTCTCTTTTCGGGGTTCGGCTGCGAGAGGCGCATAGCGGGAGGTCGGGCTCCCGACCACGGCCGACAAGCCATGGTGACCTCCGGCTACGCCGTCCAGGGTGCGGCAGGGCAAGGTGAGTTGTCGGGGGAGATATCGGCGGGGATGCCGGCACGGTCGGGGGGCGGTGTTGTTGCATCGTGTCCGTGGTCGGGCCTTCGTGGTCGGTGGTTCGGTCGGGGTCATCTGCTGCTGTAGCCGGTATACGCGGCGCCGGGCAGGGACGGCGCCGCCCCGTACGAGAGAGGCGGGCCGACGATGACCGACCGGGACGCGGGCGGTGGTGACCGGCTAGCGCTGGCGGTGCTGACGCAGTACCGGCTCATGAACGCCGGTCCGGCCGCCCCCAGGGTGACCGGATGCAGTGCGCGGGACGGCAGCCTGGTCAGGGGGGAAGCGTGACCGCCACCAGTGACATCCGGCCCGCCGACGGTGAAGCGCGAGCGCCACGGCAGAGCCGACTGCACCGCCTGATGCGCTACATCCCCCTGATCGCCCCCGTCCTGCTGTGGGCCGTGCCCTGCTGGGTGCTCCTGTACACCGGCCAGCACTGGCCGCTGCCCGTCACGCTGGTCGGCACCGCCCTGTTCGCCCTCGGCCTCGTCGGTATGCCGCTCGCGATGGTGCGCGGCCACGGCCGACGCCAGCAGGACCGGGCGGCGATCACCGGCGACACCCTGCTGGGCACGAGCTGGGTACTGTTCACCTGGTCCGTTCTGCTCGGCGTCTTCTTGCGGCTCGCCCTGACCGTGGCCGGTGTCGGCGAGGAACCTGATGAAGCATCACGCAAATGCAACTGCGAGTTGTAACCTGTCGTCACACCAGGTGCCAACCATCAGTGAACGCTACTCGGGGGACAGCAGGATGGCCTTGCAGGTGCGGCCCACCAGCGGCCAGCCGAAGGAGTACTTACCTTCTGACGAACCGCGTCGGCTCTCGCTGTTCCAGCTCTTCGGACTTGCCGCCGGGGGGACCATCGGCTCCGGCTGGCTGCTGGGCGCGGTCGACGCCTATGACAAGGCCGGCAGCTATGCTCCGTGGGCCTGGCTGATCGGCGGGCTGGTGATGCTGATCGTGGCCGGTGTCATGGTGGAGTTGGGCACGGCTGCGCCGAAGACCGGAGGGCTCATCTTCCTTCCGCTGCAGAGCAGTGGGCCGCTGGTGGCGATCGTGGCCGCGGCGGGGCTGTGGATCTTCTACGCGATAAACGCGGCCAGTGAGTCCGTGGCGATGACCAAGGGGCTCTCGTCCGTACTCCCCACGCTCCTGATAGGGCCCGGGACCACCCTGACCGCCTGGGGTTGGGTCTGCTCGCTGGCATTGATGGCGGTGATCTCGGCGACCAATCTGCTCGTCCCGCGGCTGGTGCGGATCGGCAACTCCTGGCTGACCGTGGTGAAGGTCGTAGTCCCGCTGCTCACCATCGTCCTGTTCATCGCGTCCGGATTCGATCACCATCATGGGGGCGGGGCCGGGGACGGCACCGGTGGCGCCGGAGGGTACGGCGCGGTCCTGGCCGCCGTGGTGGACAGCGGGGTGATCTACGCCTATGTGGGATTCCAGGGCCCGCTGGACTTCGCCGGAAACGTCAAGGCCGAGGGTCGGCTGACCGAGCCTGCCCGGCTGCGTTGGGCGGTCTACGGCACGATCATCGGCACAACCGTGCTCTACATCCTCCTCCAGATCGTCTTCAGCTCTCGCCAGGGGCAGTGGGATCCGGGCCGCCCGGACTCCCCCTACACCCAGTTCGCCTTCGCGTCCTCGGTCGCCTGGCTCGGGTGGTGTCTGCGGATCAACTCGGTGCTCTCCCCCATGGGCGCCGGGCTCGTCTTCACCCATGCCCTGACCCGCGAGGTCGCCACGCTCAGCCGCGCCCATCTCACCCACCGGGGCCTGCAGACAATGCGCACGACCACCCTGCGTGGCAGGGACGTCTACTGGCTGGTGCTGGCGGTGGACTTCGTCGTCGGGGTGGTCGCGCTGCTCGCGATGGGCGGCCGATGGCACACCCTGGTCGCGGCCGACGGCGTGCTGACCCTCGTCGTGTACGCCGTTCCCGGTGTGGCCCTGGTCTCCTTGCGCGACAAGCTGCCGCCGGTCTCGCCGAGCCGCAACCGGGCCCGCCGGCACGCGGCCTGGCTCAGCTTCGTCCTCATTGCATTGATCCTGTACGGAGCCGGGTGGACGGACCTGTGGCATGGAATGGCAGTGCTCGCCGTCGGCTGCGTGCTGCTGCTCGGATTCCCGGTACTGGCCCGGCAGTTCCCCACGCTGGGACGGTTCTACGACGCCCGGGAGCATGTGACGCGCTTCCGCCGGCTGGGCTCCGACCCGGCCGCCCAAGCTGCGGCCTGCCTTCTCGGCATGTTGGCGCTGCTGCTGGTTTGCACCCTGTTCGGCAACCCCGAGCCCGGTGCCCCACACCGTCTCGCGTTCTATCTGTGGGGCGCGGGTGTGGGGGTCATGGCCCTGACCGCGTTCTACGGCATGGTGTGGGCCTCGAGGCGCCATATCGGGCGAGTGGAGCCGCTGCTGCCGCTACCGACCTCCCAGCTCCGCGAAAGGGAGCAGGGGCGGTCCCAGGAGCCGCAGCGGTAGCCGCGCACAGCGGGCTAATGCACCGACTCCACGACCTGCTCGGCCTCCTCCTCGAAGCCCCTGCTCCGCAACAGTGACACCGCTTCCTGGCGGCGCACCGCGTCCGCCCACCGGCCGACCGTCCCGCGGTAGAGCGAACGCCGGCGCCGCCCGTCCATCCCGCTGGCGCGCAGCTGCTCGGTGATCGCCACCACGTCCGCGGGGGTGATCCGCTGCTCGTTCTCCAGGCAGCGTTCCAGCAGGTCCCAGGACTTCTCTCGGCCCCAGGCCCGATCCGTCCCGTTGCCGTAGAGGCGGACGGCCGTCTCGGCGACGACACCGCCCATCGGCACCCCGGCCAGTTCGGGGTCGGAGGGATCCGACAACTCCTTGCAGGCGACGTCCGCAGCGATCCTGCCGCGATTGCCCTGCACCTGCTGCGCCGTGACATAGTCGGCAAACACCCCGGGGTCGACACTTCTGCTCAGCAGTCCGACGGTGAGTCGGCGGGCGACGGTCCGCGCCACCCGGTACAGGTCCCGGGAACGCTCAATCTTCGTCTGCAGTCGCACCAGCTCGCCGCCGGCCCGGCCGTCGATGTGCTCCGCTGCGGCTATCCACAGCAGGCGCCAACACTCCGGGTCGGCGTCGATGTTCTTCAACTCTTTCACGAGAGTGTCGATCTCGGCTGGGGAGCGCGGTCCGGCGGCACATGCCACGCCGCGGGCCACGACTTTGGCATACAGATCGACCCTGGTCCTCGCCACGGTCTCGAACTTCTGCCAGCGGCTGATGATCTCGGCCAGTTCATGCAGCTCCTCGCGTGCCGCAGCCTGATTCTGGACGGCCTCGCAACGCTCCGGGTCGCTCTCCGCCAACTCCCGGCAGACCGCGGCTACGTTGTGGTACTGCAACCGCCTGCCCACATGCTCGATGAGGGAGTCCGGGCTGTGTTCCGAGCCCGAGATCAGCTTGGCGACGGTATCCCTGGTGGGCCCCACCAGATCCGTGTCGCCCAGCCGCGTGTCGATCCAGTTCTCCAGCACCGGCTCAACCGGACTGAGCATGCGCAGTGCCGTGACCAGGTCGTTGAGCCCGGCCGGCGTCGTCGTGTCGGACTGCCGCGCACCGGACGTGTTGATCCTCTGCACGGCCCGTCCCAGAAGGTCCACCGCCGCCTCTGCGCACCCTTCGTCGCGCAGCCCGAGATACAGCAGTGCCGTGTCAAGCAGGGTCCGCTTCTCGCTGAACGTGTTCAGCGTGGCGTCGACAAGGTCCTGCTTGCCCCGCCCACGCAACTCCCGGACGAACCGGGCCACATCGAGCGCCGTGCGCTGGCGAGCCACATCGTGCACGATGCCCTTGCTCAGCGCAGAGGGCCGGTACTCGGCGATCTCGGGTTCCGGCTGCTGCCGCTCCCCCTGCCCCGCCACCCCCAAAGAGGCGGCGCCGTCGATCTCCGACTGACGGCACGCCAGATCCGCCGCATCGCCGATGCTTCGCCACAGCGCCGCCGTCGCCAGTACGTTCACCGCGTCGTAGAAGTGGAACTTGGCTGCTGTTTCGATCAGTTGGTCCGTCGACCGCTGGATCGCGAAGGCGTACAGCACCCGGATCGCGACGGCGGGCCGAGGCGGCTCACCCACGCTCTCGTTGCCCTTCCGAAGGGCCTGCACGCGCGCCGCGACTTCTTCGGTGCTGCTCCGGGTCACCCAGGAGTACCGGACGCTCCACGTCCGATCTTCGTCAAGCCATCCCTCGGATCCGGGTCGAGCCCTACTCATGCGTGACACTCAAGCTGCGCGACGCTCCATCCGACTGAAGTATCTGGCGAAGGTGTCCGGGGAACGGTAGGCATCGTTCGCCCGTATGTCGATGTGCTCCGCCAGCTTCAGGCTGTCGTCGTCCCCCCTGTCGCAGAGGGTGGAGACGATATCGGCGGTGGTGCACTCGTCCTTCAGCAGGTACGGGATACGCGCGTCCGGGTCGCCCCTCAACCAGTCGATGCAGCCGTGCAGATCGGTGGGCAGCGACGGATCCACACGCTGGTCGGCGGCCATCCGGTTGGTGAAGATCTGTGTTCCGTCGGGAGCGTCCCTGAGCACCATCCGCGGCTGCGGATGCCCTGCGGTGCACTTCTCCATCTCGGCCTTGATGGCCTCCCGGAGCAGTCCGAAGGTGAGCTGGTCCTTGCGGTCCCGAATGCCTCGCGAAAGGACGTTGAGCAAGTGTCCGCTGAACGGAGTGCACTGGTCGAACGGTGCCGGGAGACCGGGACACCCCTCGGCGGAGGCGAGCGGACCGGCGAGGGCGGCATCCTGGCCGAGAGCGCTGAGTACGCAGGTGCCCTCGAACTGGCGGCCCATCACACCCGGCAGTTTCGGCTCCTCCTCGGCCAGGCCCAGGTCGCCCAGCCTGTGTGAGTAGCAGCAGTCGGCGATGAGGACCTTGAGCCCAGCCGCGGCCTTACGCATGGCGCGGTACACGTACCAGCTGTTCAACCACGTCCATGGAGCCCGGTCCTGGGACGTGCCCACCGAGAAGTGCACCTGGTCCCCGGCAGGGACGTCGCCCCAGCAGGCTCCGTGGCCGACGTAGACGACGAGCAGGGTGTCCGAAGGGCCGGTCTCGGCGGCGGTCTCCTCCAGGGCGCGCATCACCCCGTCGATCGTCCCTGCCTCGTCCGGACCGAGCACCCGGCAGCCCTCCGCGCCCCAGAGCTTGTCACCTGCGAGGACTTCTCTGTACATACGTCCGCTCGCGGCGATCGTGGGCCAGCCGGGGACATTCGATCCCGGCTGGTACTCCCCAGGTGCGATCACCAGTGCGCGTGAAGCCATCTCAGCCGTTCACTCCTTCGGATCCCCTGGGCCGGTTCTCGTCCGGGGCACCTGCCGGAGCGTCAGTGGATGACGGCGGCACGGGCCTTACCTCGACCTCGGCCTGCGGCGGATCCAACCGGCCGGCCCGCCACCGCTCGACTGCCCGCTTCGTGGCGTCCAGGGCCGCGCCGAGGGACTCCTCGGTGAGCTTGGAGACAGCGGCCACCAGCAGGATCTCGACGATGCCGCCGGTCAATACCCACCCCTGGTCGACCTCCTCGCGGCGCCATTCCAGACCGGTCCCCGCCTCGAGTTCGCCCCGTATCCGCTCCGGATCGTCCAACCCGAGTAATGCGCCCCTCACGGACACCGAGATCACCGCTGCCACTTACCGGCCCCCATGTCGTCGAGTTGTGGTCCCCACCCCGATCCCATCCAGGGTATCGGGCCTGACGGAGCAGGCACAGACGGCTCACGAGATCGTCGGCGATGGCTCGTGCTCGCCTGTGTAGTGGTTGTGTCGCTGCCGGTCACGGCTGCCCCACGACGAGATCTCCGGGCACCTGAAGGAGGCCAACCGCCGGCCACCACTGCAAGGCGTCCTTCCGTCAGCCTGGGTGGGGTCTGTCACATGAACGGTCCTGGTCAACGAGCTTGTGGATACGGTGCCTTCGGGGCGGGGTCCCCTGGCTGTCGAAGATGTGGTCAACGTCCCGGCCGAATCGCGGAACATGGTGGAGTACTTCGACCCCACATGCATCCGATAGTCGATACAGCTCTTATCAACGAGCGCGGACGTCCGCTCTTGCAACAGTTCACTCCAACCGCTGACGGGCCGCTGACGTCTCAGCGGTTGACCGAAGCCCATGAGCTGGCGCGAGCGGTGTCCCACGGCCTGGTCCCACCGGGTTGGGGGCACCGCCGCCTGCGTCTGCCTGAGCGGTCCTTCGTGCCGTAAGTGACTTCTCCGGGCGTCATCCATGGCGTGGATGAGCCTGATGCCGGATTCGGATCGCCCGAGGGATGGAAGTGCGGCCTCGGCCAGCCCATAGTCGTCCCTACCCGCACGCCGCTGTCCGGACCGGCGGGGCGGCCCTTCTCAGCATGCCTCGCGCCGTCGGCGCCCATGACAGGCATGCCCGCTTCCGTACGCCGCCCGTGGAGTCGCCATGCCTGGTTCCGTCCCGCCGCTTCCCACCGCGGTCGATGATGTCGCGTCATCACCTGTCTCCGTCTCGGGCCCGGCCCATCTGTTGCGTGTGACCGTGCTGATGGCGGGCAGTTGTCTGCCGATCCTCGGAGCGGTGCTGATCGCCCCGGTGCCGCCGAAGATGCAGGACCACTTCGAGTCGACCCCGGGAGCCAAGGCGCTGGTTCCCCTCGCGCTGACCATTCCGGCGCTGGCCTTGGCGCTGCTGGCTCCGTTCGCCGGAGTGGTCGTGGACCGACTGGGTCGCAAGCGCCTGCTGATCGTGACGACCGTTCTGTACTCGGTCCCGCCCGGTGAACGTGTTGCGGTCAAAATCATCACTGGGGGGTTGCGGGCCCGACGTCCCGCTCGGGCGCCGAGGGCGGCGTCAAGGCACTAACCGAATATGCGGCCTGGACGTCGGCAGCGCCTCAGTTGATCACGTGGACACCCCGACAGGGTGTGGTGGTCGACCTGAGACCTGCCACACGCTTGCTCGGTTCGGCCACCCTCACAGAAGGGAACCGGGCAAGTGGACTCTCAGGCGGTCCTCTGGTTGCTGACATGGGGTGGCGTACTGTCAGTGCTCCTCTTCGTTCTCCAGGGCTCAGCGCTACCCACGCGAGTGGGCGCTCGCACTGCGCCGCATGGCGGCCCTGGGCGCGGAGATCATGCTGCCCTCGCACGGAGCACCGGTCTTCGGCGCCGACCGCATCCACCTGGCACTGACCGAGACCGCGGAATGGCTGGAGAGTCTGGTCCAGCAGACACTGGACGGGCTCAACTCCGGGGCCCGGCTGGACGACCTGATCCACTCCGTACGCCCGCCCGCCCATCTGGCAGACCGCGTCTACCTGCAAGCCAAGTACGATGAACCGGAGTTCATCGTGCGCAACCTGTGGCGGCGCTATGCCGGCTGGTACGACGGCAACCCCGCGCACCTCAAACCGGCTCGCGAGGGCCGACTGGCCACCGCGTCGGCGGACCTCGCAGGCGGTGCCCACGCCCTGTCGGACGCGGCCCGACGCTGCGCCGACGCGGGCGAGCTGAGGATCGCCGGCCATCTCGCGGAGTTCGCGGTGCAGGCCGCCCCGGACGACGCCAGGGTGCACGCCACACTCGCCGACGTCAACCAGGCACGTACCGAGTCCGAGTCCTCCCTGATGGCCCGGGCATCTTCACCTGGGCCGCCGCCGAGTCACGACAACGGTGCGGTGGCAAGCCCTGACCGTGCATCGCCGACGGCAGGCTGCACGTCACTGCCGTGGGCTCGGCGTGGAAGCGGTTCGTCATCACCGTCGTCGAGCTGACCCCGACCTGGCGGCTCGCCGGCGGGCTCACGAAGGTTGAGCGCCATGGACTACCGCATGGCATGGGCGCCGCGCTTCCCGCGTCGGTGAACGCGGCCCCTCGGCGTCGGCGGCGTGATCCACGAACAGTGCTGCACGACGTTTCCCCGCGGTTCCACCCTCGTGCTCTACACGGACGGTCCGATCGAGACCCCGGGCACCGACATCGAAGACCCGCTCATCCACTTGGTGGCCACCCTGGTCAAGGTCACGTTTCGGTATCCCCACGCACACCCCTAGGCCGTACCGACTGGTCGGTACTAGCCTCTGCGCACATCTTCCCCGTCCGGACGCAGAGACCCCGGGGTTCGGCCCACCCGGCCGAACAGTGCTCGTGCCCGCCGCACCGCAAGGCGTGCACTGTCCGCACCCACCGCACCGGGCCCATGGGCCCGACCCCAGGAGCCGCCCGCATGACTGCCATGCCCGCTTCGCCCGACGACACGAATCTCAGACCGACCGATACCGGCACGCCGGAAACTCCCCACGGTGCCGCCCGGTTGTGGCGCCGCGAGTTGAACCACTACCCCGTCACCTCACGCCGGATGGCGTACCTGGCGATCGTGGTGTTGACCACCGTGGTCCTGTACTACGCCCTCTACGTGCAGTACGCGGTCGCCACGTCGATCATCACGCACTTCCACATGACCTACAGCTACTTCGTGTGGGTCAGCGTCATCGGCAACGCGGTCGGCGCCTTCGCCTCGCTCGTGGCGGGCCTCGCCGACCGCTGGGGCCGGGCCAACATGGTGGTCTACGGCCTTCTCATCGCCGCCCTGCTCAGCCTCCTCGGCCTGCCCAACGCCCCGGACAAGAGCACCTACCTGGTGCTGTTCGCCGGCCTCAGCTTCATCGAAGGCATCGTGCTGGTGGCCACGCCGGCACTAATCCGGGACTTCTCTCCACAGCTCGGCCGAGCCACCGCGATGGGCTACTGGACCATGGGCCCGGTCATCGGGAGCCTGGTCGTCACCGTCGTCACCAGCAGCACCCTGTCCTTCGCCGGCTGGCAAGACGAACTGCGCTACTCCGGCTGGGCCGGGCTTGCCGTCTTCGTGTTGGCACTGCTGGGGCTGCGCGAGCTGTCGCCCCGGCTGCGTGACCAGATCATGGTCAGCCTCCGCGACCGTGCGCTCATCGAAGCACGGGCCAAGGGCATGGATCCGAGGACGGCAGCCGCGGGCCACTGGCGGCAGATGCTGCGGCTGGACGTCGTCGGCTCGGCCACGGCTGTCAGCCTCTTCCTCCTGCTCTACTTCGGCGCTGTAGGCAACTTCGTCGTCTATTTCGCCGCGACCTTCGGCTACAGCGAGCAGCGCACCAACGGACTGGCCAACTGGTACTGGGCGGCCAACGCGGTGGCACTGGTGGCGGCAGGGCTGCTCTCCGACAAGCTGAAGGTGCGCAAGCCTTTCATGATCGTCGGAGCCATCGGCTCGATCGCGGTCACCACGCTCTTCGCCCTGCACGCCACCGAGCCGCGCACCGGTTACTACACCTTTGCCGCACTGTTCGTCGCCATCGGTGTGCTCACCGGCGTCACCTACGCACCCTGGATGGCGAGCTTCACCGAGACCGTGGAGAAGCAGAATCCGGCCGCCACGGCGACCGGTCTGGCCGTGTGGGGATGGATCATCCGTGCGGTGGTCGCGGTCTCCACAGCGTTCGTCCCGGTCGTGGTGACGTCGGCCACGCCCCTGGTCGAGCACGGCGCCCAGGTGAAGGCCGCAAGCGTCCAGGCCGCCCCCGCTCTGGCCATCATCGACGCGCACCCGCGGCTTTTCGCCAAGCTCGAGGCGTATCCTCCGACCGCAGTCCCGCCGGCACTGGCGGCCCAGGCGGCGCGCGAGGTCGGGGCCGACGACCTGGCGACCGTGCGCAGGGCCCAGCCGCAGTTGGCGCTGCTGCAACGTTATGGATCCCAGGTGAAGAGCGCCGCGGCCCAGGGCCCCGAACAGTGGCGCACCTGGTGGCTCATCTGTGTCGCCGGGCAAGTGATCTTCCTGCCGTTCATCTTCGTCATGGCCGGCCGTTGGAGCCCGCGCAAGGCCCGCGATGAGGCGATGGAGCACCAGCGCGCCGTGGATCGTGAACTGGCGGCACTCGCCGAGGACGGCGACTGACCCCACGACCACCCTCCAGCCTGGGTGGGCAGCCCTTGCGCTGCCCACCCAGGCTGTGGCGTCGGCGATCGCGTCGCGCGCACGCCGGCCCACTCAAGACTCAGGGAACTCTCGATCCCCCTAAGCTCATGAGGTCGTTGGCCGGGGAGACCGTGGTGACCGACTCGCCACCAGAATCGTGAGGGCTGCCCCGCCGCGAATGACCCCGCCGCACGGGAGACGCGACGCTCGCGCAGCACCGCTCAACTGGTCCAGCAGTGCCTTTCTTTGGTCATTGAGGGGCGGACGCGCAAGTCCCCTTTCGATCTCAAGAGAGGACTCTGATGGCACGCACCATCAGACGGTGGCTGCTCGCGGGGGTGGGCACACTCAGCCTCGCAGCGGCGGGCGCCGTGCCCGCGACGAGCGCTGCCCACCAGGCAACCTATCCGCACGTACGGCCAACCGTCGCGGACTACACGCAGTTGACGACCAGCCAGACTCCTCCAACACAAGCTCAGTGCGCGTCAGTGAGACGCCGCTGCTTCACCCCCCAGGCCATCAGGCGGCCTACAACGTGGGCCCGCTGCACTCAGCCGGAGACGATGGCCGCGGTCAGCAGCACGGGCTGGCACGACATCGGCGGCACGTCGTTGGCATGTCCCCAGTGGGCGGGCCTGGTCTCCCTCGCCGACCAGATCAACGGCGGTGGACTCGGACTCATCAACCCGACTCTGTACAAGCTCGCGTCGGACCCGGCCACATACGCGGCCGACTTCAACGACGTCACCGTGGGCAACAACACCGCCGAAGCCTCGGTCCCGGGCTACTCGGCCACCACAGCGTGGGACCGCGTCACCGGACTGGGCACGCCGAACGCGGCGAAGCTCCTACCCGACCTCGTCAGTGCCGTGCACAGCGGCTGATCCTCTGGGGCGACGACGTCCGCGCCTGAGCCGTCCGCCTGCTCGGCTCAGGCGAGCACCAGCAGCAATGGCACGCCCCGGCACGGCACCAGGCGCATGCCGTCGTACGTGCCGGGCCGCGCCGCGCCGAGGAGTTCGCCGAAGTCCGGGCCCTTGGTGAGGGAGCCGGCCAGGTGGGCCGGGTCGGCGGAGGCGGCGACCCGGCCCCTGGCGTTCACCAGGTGGGCGGGGCGGGGCAGGCGCCGCAGGAGGGGCAGGACGGCCGTCTCGAAGTGCCGCAGGTAGACGTCGGCGGCGGCGACTCCCGCGAACCGGCCCTGGATCAGGACGGGTTCGGAGAGGGTGAGGCTGTACTCGTCGGAGCAGAGGTAGTCGACGTACGGTCCGGCCACCGCCCGGCGCCCGGTGTCGCGGGGCAGCGCGAACCAGTCCCAGTGCGTGTAGTCGGAGTACGCCGACTGGCCGGGATCGAGGTCGAGCAGAAGCGGGCGTACGTCGCCGTGCGCGCCGGACTGCCACCACTCCAGCCAGGCGGGCACGTCCGTCAGCAGGCCGGGCGCCGCGACGAAGCCGACGCCGGAGACGAGTTCCTCGCGCGTCAGGTGGACGTGCAGCCCGGGGCGCAGGGCGGCGAGGTCGGCACTGGCCGGCCGCCGGCCCTCGACCACCACCCGGCGGAGCAGGGCTTCGGTGTCGGTGCGTGTGGCGGCGACCGTCCGGAAGACGGCCTCCAGCGCACTGCCGACCTGTGCGGCCACCCACGCCTCGGCTTCCGTGTCGAAGGTGGCGAGCGCGGTACTCCGGCCCATCGTGTCCTCCAGCGGACGGGAACCTGACGCGGTGCGGTCAGAGGGTGAGGCGCACGGCGACGAGCCGCGCCGTCGACTCCCTGACGCACCGCTCGGCCAATGTGCCGGCCGTTTCGTGGGCACCATCTTGCACGGCGGAGATCACGGCCCGGTGACGTTCCGCAACTTCTTCACGACATGCGTCGTCGGCCAGGACCAGGCACAGCAGTGCGCCGATCTCGCTCTGCAGGGCGACCTGTTCACGGGTGAGCCGGGCGGACTGGGCGGCCGCCGCGAGTTCGACATGGAAGCGGCCGTACAGGCGGCTGCGCGCCGCCGCGTCCTCGGCCCGGGTCAACTCATCGGTGGTACGGCGGAGTTGGTGCAGGTCCTCGGGTTCGGTGCGCTGGGCGGCGAGCCGGGCGGCGGCGCCGGACAGGGCGGCCCAGTGGTCGCCCAGGTCGCGCAGTTCCTCGGTGCTCCAGCCGCGCAGCCGGGCCTTGAGGCGGTCGTCGGCGGGGACTTCGGGCAGCGAGACGAAGCTGCCGCCGCCGCGGCCCCGGCGCGTGGTGACGAGGCCCTGTTGACGCAGGGCCATGAGCGCCTCGCGCAGGGTGACCGTGGAGACGCCGAGCTGTCCGGCCAGCTCGGTCTCGCCGGGCAGCTGCTCGCCGTCGGCCAGCAGACCCAGTTCGATGGCGTCGCCGATGCGGCGGACGACCGCGTCCACGCGGGCCCGGTTGTCCACCGGGCTGAAGACGGCCCTGCGGGCGCCGCCCTCGATCTCGTACTGCCTCACGGTCACCACCTCGTACATTGACTCAAGCTTTACCCTAAGGGGATCTTGAACTTAGAACTATGACTTCATATGTTTACCGTCAACGGTTCAATGTACAGCGCGCCAGAAAGGTTCCCCTATGGAGGGAATTGCGATCCGGCTGCAGGAGCTGCGGAAGTCGTTCGGTGAGACGACCGCCGTGGCCGGGGTCGATCTGGAGATCCGGGACGGCGAGTTCTTCTCGATGCTCGGCCCGTCCGGATCCGGCAAGACGACCGTCCTCCGGCTGGTCGCCGGGTTCGAGACACCGGACCAGGGCCGGATCGAACTCGCCGGGCAGGAGGTCACCGGCCTCGCCCCGTTCGAGCGGGACGTGCACACGGTCTTCCAGGACTACGCCCTCTTCCCGCACATGACGGTCGAGCAGAACGTCGCCTACGGGCTGAAGGTCCGCAAGGTACCGAAGGCCGAACGGCTCGTCCGCGCCCGCAAGGCCCTCGCCGAGGTCCGCCTGGAGGGCTACGGCCAGCGGCGTCCGGCCCAGCTCTCCGGCGGGCAGCGCCAGCGTGTCGCCCTCGCCCGCGCGCTCGTCGGCCGGCCCCGGGTCCTGCTGCTGGACGAGCCCCTCGGCGCCCTCGACCTGAAGCTGCGCGAGCAGATGCAGGTCGAACTCAAGGCCATCCAGCGGGAGGTCGGCATCACCTTCGTCTTCGTCACCCACGACCAGGAGGAGGCCCTGACGATGAGCGACCGCATCGCCGTCTTCGACCAGGGCCGTATCGCCCAGGTCGGCACGCCCGCGGAGATCTACGAACGCCCGGCGACCCCGTTCGTCGCCTCCTTCGTCGGCACCTCGAACCTTCTCGACGGCGAGGCGGCGCACCGGATCGTCGGCAGCCCGGGCACGTACAACATCCGGCCGGAGAAGATCCGCGTCCTGAAGGAGTCCGCCGAGGCGGACGAGCCAGGGCACACGAGCACCGTCGGGACCGTCGCCGAGGTGGTCTACCTGGGCGACGCCACCCGCTTCCTGGTCGACCTCGACGGCGGCGCCCGGCTCACCGCGCTCCAGCAGAACCTGGAGACCTCCTCCGAGGACGTCGCCGCCTACCGCGGCACCCGGGTGCGCCTGACCTGGCATCGCCGGCACGCCGTCCGGCTGCCCTCCTGACCTCTCCCCCGCCTCTACGTCCCCATGGAGAACGCCGTGCGTCCCACCCGTGTCCTGCGCACCGCGGCCTGCGCCGCCGCGCTGCTGCTCGCCGCCGCCTGTGACTCCTCCGGCTCGGGCGGCTCGTCCGCCACCGGGCTCAACCCGCCCGACCTCAAGGCCCCGACGAAGCTCGGCAAGACGGAGGGCCAGGTCAACCTGATCGCCTGGGCCGGCTATGTCGAGGACGGCTCCAACGACCCGAAGGTGAACTGGGTCGGCGACTTCGAGAAGCAGACGGGCTGCCAGGTCCACTCCAAGGTCGCCACCAGCTCGGACGAGATGGTCAAGCTGATGAAGACCGGCGAGTACGACGCCGTCTCCGCCTCCGGCGACGCCTCCCTGCGCCTGATCGCCGCCGGGGACGCGGCCCCGGTGAACACCGCCCTGGTCCCCAACTACAAGGACATCTTCAGCGGGCTGAAGAACGGTGCCTGGAACTCGGTGAAGGGCCAGATGTACGGCATCCCGCACGGCCGGGGCGCCAACCTGCTGATGTACAACGCCGACAAGGTCAAGCCCGCGCCCACCTCCTGGTCCGCCGTCTTCGACGGCGCCTCCCGGTACAAGGGGCACGTCACCGCGTACGACTCGCCGATCTACATCGCCGACGCGGCCCTCTATCTCAAGGCCACCAAGCCCGAGTTGAAGATCAAGGACCCTTACGCCCTCGACCAGAAGCAGTTCGACGCGGCCGTGGCCCTGCTCAAGCAGCAGAACAAGGACGTCGGCGAGTACTGGAGCGACTACCTCAAGGAGGTGTCCGCCTTCAAGAGCGGTGACTCGGTGGTCGGCACCACCTGGCAGGTCATCGCCAACCTCGCCGCCTCCGAGGGCGCCAAGGTCAAGGCGCTGGTGCCGAAGGAGGGTTCGACCGGCTGGTCCGACACCTGGATGGTCTACAGCAAGGCCAAGCACCCCAACTGCGCCTACAAGTGGTTGGACTGGATCGTCTCGCCCAAGGTCAACGCCCAGGTCGCAGAGTACTTCGGCGAGGCTCCGGCCAACTCCAAGGCCTGCGCCGAGACCAGCGACAAGAACTTCTGCACCGTCTACCACGCGGCCGACGAGAACTACTGGAAGAAGATCGCCTTCTGGAACACGCCCATCGAGCAGTGCCTGGACGGCCGCAAGGACGTCAAGTGCGTGCCGTACGCCAAGTGGGTGCAGGCCTGGACCGAGATCAAGGGCTGAGCCGTGACGACCGACGTGACGACCGCCGCCGGCCGGGGAACCGTCCGGCGGCTGGCCGGAAGCCTGCACCGCAGGCCCCGGCTGCGGCTGACCCTGCTGCTCACCGCCCCGCTGCTGTGGCTCGCCGTCCTCTACCTCGGCTCGCTGGCGGTGCTGTTCATCTCGGCGTTCTGGACGACGAACTCCTTCACCTCGCAGGTGGTGAAGGTCTGGTCGACGGACAACTTCCACGAGCTGTTCACCACGCCCGTCTTCCGGCAGGTGATCCTGCGCAGTGTGGGCGTGGCGCTCGCGGTGACCGTGCTGTGCGCGGTGATCGCCTTCCCGGTCGCCTTCTACACCGCACGGGTGGCCCGGCCGAGATGGCGCCCCCTGCTCGTGGTCGCCATCCTGACTCCCCTTTGGGCGAGTTACCTGGTCAAGGTGTACGCCTGGCGGCTCATCCTGTCCCAGGGCGGCCTCGCCGACTGGGTGCTCGCGCCGTTCGGGCTGAGCGGCCCCGGCTTCGGCCTGCCGGCCACCGTCCTCACCCTGACGTACCTGTGGCTGCCGTACATGATCCTGCCGATCCACACGGCGCTCGAACAGCTCCCGGCCAACCTGCTCGACGCCTCGGCCGACCTAGGGGCGCGGGCCGGGCGGACCTTCCGCTCGGTGGTGCTGCCGATGGTGCTGCCGTCGGTCGCGGCCGGTTCGGTGTTCACCTTCTCGCTCAGCCTCGGTGACTACATCACCGTGCAGATCGTCGGCGGCAAGAGCCAGCTGATCGGCAACCTCGTCTACTCCAACATCGAGCTCAATCTGCCCATGGCCGCCGCGCTCGGCACCGTGCCCGTCGTCGTGATCGTCCTGTATCTGCTGGCCATCCGCCGTACGGGCGCCCTGAACAGCCTGTAGGACCTGGAGGAGAACAGCACCATGCATCTCAGCCGCACCGCGCGCATCGCCCTGCGCACCGGCGCCGGGCTCGGTTTCGCGGTGATCTACGTCCCGCTGCTGCTCGTCCTCGTCAACTCGCTCAATCCCGACCGCAGTGCGAGCTGGCCACCGCCCGGGCTGACCTGGCGCTGGTGGTCGGTGGCCGGGCACGACTCCGGTGCCCGGCAGGCCCTGTGGGTCTCGGTGAAGGCGGGGCTGGGGGCGACCGCGATCGCGCTGGTCCTCGGCACGCTCATCGCGTTCGCCGTGGCCCGGCACCGCTTCTTCGGCCGTGACACGGTGTCGTTCATCGTGGTCCTGCCGATCGCGCTGCCCGGCATCGTCACCGGCATCGCCCTCAACTCGGCCTTCGGCACGGTGCTGGAACCGCTCGGCGTGGGGCTCGGACTGTTCACGGTGATCGTCGGGCACGCCACCTTCTGCATCGTGATCGTCTTCAACAACGTGGTGGCCCGGCTGCGCCGTACGGCCGCCTCGTACGAGGAAGCGGCCATGGACCTCGGCGCGACCACCTTCCGCGCCTTCGCGGACGTCACCTTCCCGCTGGTCCGTTCCGCGCTGCTGGCCGGTGGTCTGCTCGCCTTCGCCCTGTCCTTCGACGAGATCGTGGTGACGACGTTCACCGCGGGGCCCGGCATCGAGACCCTGCCCATCTGGATTTTCGACAACATGACCCGGCCGCAGCAGGCACCGGTGGTGAACGTCGTGGCCGCGGTACTCGTCCTGCTGTCGGTGATCCCGATCTACGTAGCCCAGCGGCTGTCCGCGGACACGGCGACGTCGAGCCGGGTGTGACGGCCTGTACGGCGGACGAACAGGGGGAGGCATGAGTTCTGTGGATGCGGTCGGACCCGCGAAGGCGCTGCGCGCGGCCTACGAGGCCGCCTCGGCGGTCGTCGCCGGCCTGGGTGACAAGGAGTCGTGGCTGCCGACGGGCTGTACCGGCTGGGCGGTCCGCGATCTCGTCTTCCACTGCCTGACGGACGCCCAGCGCGCTCTGGTGGCCCTGCACACGCCGACGCGGGCGCCGGTGGACCGGGACGCGGTGACGTACTGGCAGGACTGGCGGCCGGACACCGTGGGGGCGGCGAACGGCCGGCGCTGGGTGCGGGTGAACGCGAGCATGTTCCTCGACTTCGGTCAGCTCCAGGGCCTGTATCTGGAGACGCTGGCGGCGGCCGTGCACGCGGCGGAGACGGCCGACCCCGCACAGCACGTCGGCACGCAGGGGCATGTGCTGACGGCCGGGGACCTGCTGAGCACCCTCGCGGTGGAGGCGACCGTCCACCACCTGGATCTGACCGTCCGGCTCCCGCACGCGGCCGGACCGGCGCCCGAGGGACTGGCCGCGGTGCGCACCACCCTGGACGGTCTGCTCGGCCGCCCCGCGCCGGCGGAGTGGAGCGACGCGCACTACGCCCGCGTGGGCACCGGCCGGGCCGCGCTGACCGAGGCCGAGCGCGCCTCGCTGGGCGCGGCGGCCGACCGGTTCCCGCTGTTCGGCTGACCCCCGTCTCGGTGCCGGCCGGCGCAGATCACACGCCCAACACGGGGACACCCGCGGGCGACACCTGCGCGGTGCGGGACTCGCCGCGCGGGTTGATGGAAGCCTGCGCCCCATGCACACCCCACCGAGCATCAACAGTTACGTCGACCGGGTCACCGCCGGCCCCGGCGGGGCGATGACCGAGGAGGTCGGCGTCATCACCGGCGACCTGACCGTGGCCACCATCCTGCTGTCCGACGGCCACAGCGTGCGCGTCGCCGTCCAGCACTCCGGCAGCGACACCTGGTACACCCTCGCCGGCGGCCCCGCGCCCGTGCCCGCCGGGCAACTCGCCGCCTATCACCGGGACCTGCTGGGCCGTATCCGCCGGGGCGGTGGCACCCGGGCCACCTGAGCAGGCCACGCGAAGGGCACGACGGGCCGGGAGGCGACCTGGTCAGCACAGACCCTGGCCCTGAAGCCCGACACCTCCTACACGCTGAGCGGCTGGGTGCAGGGTCCGTACGGTCAGGGTGTACGTCCACGGCTGGTACGGCCAGGGCGCGGTCTACGCCGACGATCTCACCCTGAGCTGATCCACCGTTCCGACCGGCGTCCGGACGCCCCCTTCCGTAGGCTGAAGAGACCCGAAGCTCCTACGGGAGGCCTCCCGCAGGCAGGAGACGGTCGTGATCGAACTCGCCGCGGCGTTCGCCGTCGCGGGCGCGGCGAGCAACGCCGTGGGCACCGCCTTCCAGCGCAAGGCCGCGTCGGCGAGCAGCCGCGGCGGGCTCCGGCTCCTCGCGGAGCTGGTGCGCCGGCCCTTCTGGGTGATCGGCATGTGCGGTGTGGTCGGCGCCGCGCTGCTCCAGAGCCTGGCCCTGGTCAACGGCCCGCTCGCACTGGTCCAGCCGCTCTTCGTCCTGGAGCTGCCCTTCGCGCTGCTCGTCGCCGCTCCGCTCATGCACCGGCGGCTGCCCCACTCGGGCTGGTGGGGCGTCGGCGCCTGTGTGTCTGGTCTCGCCGTGCTGCTGATCGCCGCCGCCCCGCACGGCGCCGTCGACCACGCGCCGCTCAGCCGCTGGATCCCGGCACTGTGCCTGTGCGTCGGCGGGATGGCCGCGGCGGTGCTGCTGTCCTCCGGCCGGGGCCGCTCGCCGGCCCGGCGCGCCGCGCTGCTGGCCGCGGCCTCCGCCACGGGCAACGCGCTGACCGCCGCCCTGCTGAAGTCGGCCAGCGGCACCTTCGCCGACCACGGGTTCGCGGCGTTCCTGCGCTCCTGGCAGACGTACGGCTTCGCGCTCGCCGGTGTCGGGGCCGTGATCCTGCTGGAGAACGCCCTCCAGGCCGGTCCGCTGGCCGCGGCGCAGCCGGCGCTGACCATCGGCGACGCGGTGGTGAGCCTGACGCTCGGCATGACGCTGTTCGGGGAGCGGATCCGCACGGGCTGGTGGCTGGTCCCGGGGGCCGCGGGCGCCCTCCTGATCATCGGAGGCGTGCTGGTGCTCAGCCGTGCCGTCCAGCACATCGCCGTGGTGCCGGTCGCGGTGGAAGAACGGGACATGGCGACCTGAGCGGGGCCCGCACGTCAGCGGGGCCGCACCAGCCGTACGTCCTCCACGCCCAGCAGGCCGAGGAGCGGGACCTTGCCGACCCGCTGAGCGGGGTCGACCACCAGCCCGGCGCCGCGGATCAGGTCGAGCAGCAGCTCGGCGAGCGGCATCACCATGTGCCTGCCCCAGCAGCGCTCGGAGGAGTGGCCGAAGGGCAGATACCCCGGTGCGGTGTCGGGGTCGAGGTCGTCCCAGCGCTCCGGGCGGAAGCGGTCCGGCTCGTGCCACAGGGCCGGGTCGCGATGAGAGAGCAACGGCAGTACCAGGACGTCGTCCCGCTCGCCGATCCGGTCGTCGACGGCCGGGTACTCGGGCGAGGCGTTGCGCAGGATGTTCCACGAAGGCGGCAGCAGCCGCAGGGACTCCAGGATGATGTTCCGGTTGGACATGGTGTCGTCGAAGGGCGAACCGAGCCAGAGGGCGTTGGCCACCAGCGTCGAGACGGTGAAACACACGGGTGCGGCCGCCCTGCGGTACACGCCCATCGCGTACCGGCGCTCCTGGTAGCCGGTGGCCCGCGCGGCCCGGCCGGCGAGCCCGGTGAGCCGCTCGCTCGGCCGGGGCCAGCCCGGCAGGGCGGCACCGATCGCGATCACCGACCAGGTGAGTTTCGGTGTGAGTTCGAGGTTGCGGCTCATCAGCATGCGCAGGCGGTGGGGATCCTGGCCGAGGATGAGGTCCCGCAGGAAAAGATGCCCGGTCAGCGGCCAGGACCCGGCGAGGTCGACGCCCTTCGGCAGGGGCCTGGCGAGCGCGTCACGCACGTCGTTTCCCATGGTGCGGGTGACCGTGGACGCCTCGGTGCGCGTGATGGAACGTCCGTGCAGCGGCTTGAAGGTGGGGCGCTCGGTCTCCGTCGCCCGGCGTGCGGCGAGGATGCGATCGGCGACCTCGTGTCCGGCGACCCCGATCGTGTCGGGTTCCAGCCGGAAGACGTCCTGGCCGGTGTGGGCGCGGATGAGTGCGGCGAGCCGTGGGGCGAACACGGTGCTGCGCACCCGCGTGGCGGAGGACGGCGGCATGGATGCTCCCGTTGGCAGAAGGGCGGTCGGGGACAGAGGCGAGCGCCGTACTACGACGGACCACCGCTGTCCGGCCGGCCGTGACCGTGCGCACGGCCGGACAACGATGTCACCTCACCTGTACGGCGAGGCGCGCAATCAGTACCAGAGGTACCAGGCGCTCGCCTTCAGGCTCTTGGCGGCCGCGACCTTGTTGCGGATGGCGAAGAGAAGCTTCATCACTGCACCTCCTCTCGAGGGTGGACGGGTGACACGCGCCGGCACCGGAATCCGCCGGTGAAGATCATGTGTCGGTGGCTCCGGAAAACTTCCCTCGTCCGGCCCGCGCGTAATCACCGCTCTGATCAACTTCCTTGCGGCGTGGTCGATTTCGGTCGTTCGCCGATCACCGGCGCTCCGCCTTGACCGCGCACACAGCCGAGTGACCACCCGGCCCCCTCCGGGCCCTGTTTCCCTGATGGGGCACCGCGCCGGCACTCCGGATGCCGGACACCTCAGCGACGGGAGCGGACGCCCTCCGCAGCGCGGTCCGGCGCCTCACCGGCCGGAGATTGGCCGGATGCGGCACACGCTGCGGTGCACCCGGAAGGCCGGTAATAGACCCGCGCGCACGCCCCCCGGCGGCGCGCACTTCCCTACCGCTCCCTCACCGCTTCGCGATCCCGTCGATCCACGACTGGAGGCGTTCGCCCTGGGCGGCCATCAGGCCCGGGTCGCGCAGGGTGTTGGTGAGGACGGACATGCCCTGGTAGGCCGCGACGAGTTCGACGGCGAGGGCGGCGGCATCGGCGCGACCGAGCTGGGCGAACTGGGACTCCACCCAGTCGAGCAGGGCTCGCATGACCTTCGCGGCGGCCCGGTCCAGACCGTCGTCACGCTTGTCGAGCTCCGTGGCGAGGGTGCCGAAGGGACAGCCGAAACGGGCCGCGGTCTCGCGCCGGTCGACCCAGCCGGAGACGAGGGCCTTCAGCCGGGCGGCCGGATCCGGGAGGGCATCCAATTGCCTTGTGAGCACACCCAGTTGCTCGCAGTGGGCGGCCACCGCGGCTTCGACGAGCTGATCCTTGGTCTTGAAGTAGTAGTAGACATTGCCGAGCGGCACCTCGGCCGTACGGGCGATGTCGCCGAGGGTGGTCTTCTCCACTCCCTGCTCGTGGAAGACCTGGACGGCCGCCCTCACCAGGCGTTCACGCTTGCCACCGCGGCCTGATCGGCCGGGCCGCGCGACCTGAACCGCGGCGGCGGAATCTGAGTCAGTCACCTGACTAAGGATAGACAACGAGCTGAGCCGCGGACTATGGTCACGTCTTAGTTAGTCAACTAACTCAGTTAGGAGAACTGCCATGACGGTCGTCACGGGTGCCACGGGGAATGTCGGACGGGCCCTGGTCGCGGCGTTGGTCCAGGCCGGGGAGACGGTGACCGCCGTCGCCCGGCACATCGGCGAGGAGGACGTGCCGCCGGGGGTGCGGGCCGTCACCGCCGACCTCGGAGAGCCGCAGAGCCTCGCCCCCGCCCTGGCGGGCGCCAAGGCACTGTTCCTGCTCGTGGCCGGAGAGGATCCGGTCGGCATCCTGCGCCGGGCCGCCGCGGCCGGCGTGCGGAAGGTGGTGCTGCTGTCCTCGCAGGGCGTGGGCACCCGGCCGGACATGTACGCGCTCGCGGCGCGCTTCGAGGCGGCGGCGGCCGAGTCGGGGCTGCCGTTCACGGTGCTGCGCTCGGGCGGGCTGGACTCCAACGCGCTGGCCTGGGCCGAGCCGGTCCGCCGGCACCGCATCGCGGCGGCGCCGTTCGCCGATGTGGCACTGCCGTTCGTCGACCCGGACGACGTCGCCGCGGTGGCGGCGGCCGTACTGCGCGAGGACGGGCACGACGGCGTCACGTACACACTGACCGGCCCGGAGCCCACCACACCACGACAGCGGGCGGCGGCGATCGCCGCCGCGCTCGGCGAGCCGGTGACGTTCGTGGAGCAGAGCCGCGAGGAGGCCCTCGCACAGATGGTCCGGTTCATGCCGCCCGCCGTCGCCGAGGGCACGCTCGCCGTCCTGGGCACCCCCACCCCGGAGGAGCAGGCGGTCGGCACGGATGTGGCGCGCCTGCTCGGCCGCCCCGCGGCCCCCTTCTCCGCGTGGGCTGCGCGCAACGTGGCGGCGTTCCGCTGATGCCCACGAGCTCGTCCGGTGAGCGGCGGAGGCCGGGCTGGGATGCCGAGGCGATGAGCGAGGAAGCGGGATGTGTCGACGGCGACACCGTACGCCCGGGCCGGTACGGACGTGTCGAGCGCGAGCGACGCTTCCTGCCGGCCGCCCTGCCCGCGCCTTCGGCGGTGACGGCCGTCCGAGTGATCACCGACCGGTATCCGACGGGCACGCGCCTGAGGCTTCGTCGTGCCCTACCGCCTTGCGGCGACATGGAGTTGAAACTCATGCGGACGGTCCCGGCGGCCCGGCCCGGCACCGCGCAGGGGCTTGTCGCGAACATCTGTCTGTCGCCGGCCGAGTACGAAGCACTGGCCACGCTGCCGGCCCTGGCACCCACCAAGACCCGGTTCAGCGTGCCTTTCCTCGGCGTCGACGTCTTCGCCGGCCGGCTGCGGGGACCGGTGCCGGCGGAAGCCGAGTTCACGACGGACGCGGCCCCAGGCCTCCCAGGGGGCGGCGCCCCGGCCTGAGGCGCAGTAGGGCCGGACGTGTGACGCCAGCGATGCTTGTCGATCACTTTGCGCGCCACACCGCACCCAGTTAACCAGTTTGTATATTTATTTCCTTTATGGTGCCGAGTGACGGGAGTTTCGGCTCAGGGTGCGCACAACGCGTCGCGGCATGGCGCGGGTTGGGATGGTGGCCGTGGGTGGAATCAGCCGCCGGAGTGTGGCACGCCTCAGCATCGGCGCCGGCATCGGTGTGGCCGCCGCGTCGTTCGCCGCATGCAGTGGCCGGGACGGACAGAACGGCTCCCCCGGCAGCCCGGAGGAGCAGGGGGCGGTCCGGCTGATCGGGGACGGCTCGACGTCGTACACCGGACGCCAGCCGCACCAGCCGGCGTCACCCATGGCCCTCGAACCCGGACAGACGCCGCCGCAGTTCGTGGTGTTCTCCTGGGACGGCGCCGGCGAGTTGGGTGCCGGCCTGTTCCCGCGTTTCCTGGAGCTCGCCCGCACCCACGGCGCGCACATGACCTTCTTCCTGTCCGGCCTCTATCTCCTGCCGGAGGACAAGAAGCGGCTCTACGACCCGCCGAACAACCCGCTCGGCGCCTCGGACATCGGCTACCTCACCGACGGACACCTCAAGCAGACACTGAAGTACGTCCGCCAGGCCTGGCTGGACGGCCATGAGATCGGCACCCATTTCAACGGGCACTTCTGCACCGGCCCCGGATCGGTGGCCAACTGGACGCCCGCACAGTGGCGAGCGGAGATCGAGCAGGCGCGGTCCTTCGTCAAGTCATGGCGTACACACACCGGTTGGCACGACGAACCGTCGCTCCCCTTCGACTACGACAAGGAACTCGTGGGCGGCCGCACCCCGTGTCTGCTCGGGCAGGACAACCTGCTGCCGACCGCACGGGAACTCGGCTGGCGCTACGACGCCTCCTCACCGGGCGGGGTGCAACGCTGGCCGAGGAAGCGGGGCGGCGTCTGGGATCTGCCGCTGCAGAGCATCCCCTTTCCGGGGCACACGTTCGAGGTGCTGTCCATGGACTACAACATGCTGGCGAACCAGTCCAAGAACTCGACGCGGGCACCTTCCTACAACTACCCCTACTGGCGGGCCCAGGCGACACAGTCGTACCTGGCCGGGTTCCAGCGGGCGTACGAGACCAACCGGGCGCCGCTGTTCATCGGCAACCACTTCGAGCAGTGGAACGGCGGCATCTACATGGACGCGGCCGAGGAGGTGCTCAAGCAGATCGCCGGACGGGAGGACGTGCGTCTGGTCTCGTTCCGGCAGTTCACGGACTGGCTCGACGCCCAGGATCCCGAGATCCACGCGAAGCTGCGCAGCCTCCAGGTCGGCGAGAAGCCCGCGGGCGGGTGGAGCGCGTTCCTGCGGCCGGCGAAGGGCGCTCGGGGCCTGTCGGGCGCCGTCGGGCGACGGGCAGCAGAGCGCTGATCCGGCAGCCTGCGAACACCGATCCCCACCCCGCATTCGAGGCCACTTTCCGCCGATCGGACTTTGTCCGAGTGGGGTGGCCTTCCTTGCACTGCTGCCGGAGACGTCGTCGTCGGGGTGAGCGACTCGCTCGCCGGACTGGCCCCGTTGCGCCGCGGCATCGTGGAGGCGCGGATAACCGGCCGCACGCTGGGGGCCGTGCGAGCCTGGGAGCCACCGGAGGGCGACGCCCTCTACCGGGCCCGGCCCGAGCCCCGTGGGCCCGGCTGTGGGCCGACGAGGCGCGGCGGCGGCTGGACGGCGCCTTCGAACTGGCGGTCGACGGTCCCCCGGCCGACCTGCGTGGCCCGGCTGCTGGAGACGATCGATCAGAACCCGCGGTCCGCGCCCCGAACGCGGTCGTGTGCCGTCACCGCTCCGGCCGTACCGGATGCCGGCTCATGATCGAGACCCGGTTGAAGGCGTTGATGGTGACGGCCACCCAGATCACCGCCGCCAGCTGATCGTCCGTGAGCACGTCCCGGGCCGCAGCGTAGGCGGCGTCCTGGGCGGCACTGTCCGCGGCGGCGGTGGTCGCCTCGGCCAGCGCCAGGGCGGCCCGCTCCGCTGGCGTGAACAGCTCGGTCTCGCGCCAGGCGGCGAGCACGCCCAGGCGGTCCGGGGTGTCGCCGGCCCGCAGCGCGGCGCGGGTGTGCACGTGCAGGCAGTAGGCGCAGCCGTTGATCTGCGACACGCGGAGGTTGATCAGCTCCACCAGGGTGCGGTCCAGGCCGGCCTCGGCGGCGGTCGCCCGGACCGCCTCGGACGTCTGCACCAGCGCGTGATACGCCTTGGGGCTCTGCTTGTCGATGAATATCCGCCGCGTGGCACCGGCCGTGACGGGACTGCTCAACCTGGCCTCCTCGGGCTGCGGTGGACGACCACCCCAAAGATGTTGAATTCGAAACTATCACACGGCCTTCGACCACCGCCGCGCGACCACGGCCCCGCGCGGGACGGTCGGATTCGAACCGATTCGAACCGACGTCCTCCGAGATGCCGACGCGGCGCACAACCTCTGTGCTACGACCCCGACTTGGCGGTGATCGTACGCCGTGCCGCAGCCGGGAGGCGCCGGCGGGCCGGCTCAGGCCGACGGGCTGATGAGCTCGTCGGTGATCCACCGGGCGACCCCGGCGGGGTACGGCGACGGCAGTCCGAGCACGATGTGCCGGAAACCGGCGTCGATCGCCTCGCCGATCGCGTCCCGGGTACTGCCGGGCCGGTCGTAGGACACGGGCAGGTGGATCGAGCGGGTGACCGAAGCGGGGTCGCGGCCGATCTCCGTGCAATAGCGGTCCAGCAGCGCACTGCGGCCGGCGATGTCGTCGATGTCACCGCCGCCGGGGATGTTCCACAGGTCGGCGTGTTCGGCGACCACCCGCAGGGTCGCGGAGGAGCGGCCGCCGACGAGGATCGGCGGGTGGGGGCGCTGAACGGGTTTGGGGTTGCCGAACGCTCCGGTGAGACGGTGGTGGACGCCATGGAAGTCGAAGGGCTCGGCCTCCGTCCACAGCCGCCGGATCACCGTGCAGGCTTCGGCCAGGCTCGCCACGGCGTGCGCGGACTCGTGGAAGGGCAGGCCGTGTGCCGCGTACTCACGCCTGGCCAGGGGATGGCCGGGCCGTGAGCCGACGCCGATGCCGAAGTCGAGCCGCCCGCCGGAGACGATGTCGACGGTCGTCGCGATCTTGGCCAGCATCGCGGGCGGCCGGAACCGGTTGCTGGTCACGAGCACGCCGACACGTAGGCGCCGGGTGTGGGCTGCGAGGGCCGCGAGCAGTGTCCAGCCCTCGAAGACCGGACCGTCCGGGTCGCCGAAGATCGGCATGAGGTGATCGAACAGCCAGGCGTGCTCGATCTCCGGGATCGCGTCCGCCTCACGCCAGACCCGCAGCACGTCGTCGTAGTCGACCTGCGAGGGGGCGGTCATGATTCCGAAACGAGGCCGGGACGGGTGCGGCATGAGCTGGTGGTCCTTTCGGCACGGGAAACGTGGTGGTCCGGGACTTGGCTGTGGCGGATACGGCGCTCACCGGCGCCGCAGGGCCGGGTCGAGCAGCGCGGGCGGGGTGTCGTGCTTCTCCTCGGGGGCCAGGTCGGCTCCGGGGGCCACGACGGCGTCGATGGCGTCGAGTACGTCCGCGGACAACACGACGTCGGCGGCGGCGAGTTGGGCCTGCAGATGGTTCCGCGTGCGGGGGCCGACGAGCGCGCTGGTCACCGCGGGATGCGCGGTGACGAAACCGAGCGCGAGCTGGATCAGTGTGAGGCCGGCCTCGTCGGCGACCCGGGCCAGCTGCTCGACGGCTTCGAGCCTGGCCCTGTTGGCGGGGGCGCCGATGTCGAAGCGTTGCGGCATGAACGCCGAGCGGTTGGTCGTGATGTCCCGGCCCGCACGGATGGCGCCCGACAGCCAGCCAGAGGCCAGCGGGCTCCACACCAGCACGCCGAGCCCGTACTCCTCGGTCACCGGCAGCACATGGCTCTCGATTCCGCGCTGCAGGACGGAGTAGCTGGGCTGTTCGGTGACGTAGCGGCCCAGATGGTGTTCCCGGGCGGTCCACTGCGCCTGGACGATGCGATACGCCGGAAAGGTCGAGGAGCCGAAGTAGCGGATCTTTCCCGCGCGTTGCAGGTCGGTCAGCGCCGACAGCGTCTCCTCGTCGCTGGTGTTCGGGTCCCACCGGTGGATCTGGTAGAGGTCGACGTGATCGACGCCGAGGCGGCGCAGGCTGTCGTCCAGCGCGGTGACCAGCCAGCGGCGCGAACCGCCCCGGTGGTTGCGCTCGTCACCCATCGGCATGGCGGCCTTCGTCGCCAGCACGATGTCGTCACGGCGGCCCGCGATGGCCTTGCCGACCATCTCCTCCGACTCACCGTCGCCGTACATGTCGGCGGTGTCGATGAGGTTGATCCCGCCGTCGAGAGCGGCGTCGACGAGGGCGGTGGCCTCGTCCTGGGTGGTGCGGCCGATCCTGCCGAAGTTCATCGCGCCGAGCGCGAGAGAGCTGACCTGCACGCCGGTGCGGCCCAGGGTGCGGTACTGCATGACCTGTCTCCTCACTGCGGGGGAAGCGTCGTAGAAACAGAGGGCGAATAAGGGTGTGCCGCGGAATCCGACCGCGGGAGGTGGAGCTCGCGGCGACGGCGCGGCCTTCCCTGGGCGGCCCGGCTTGGCGGTCGGCCCGGCACTCTGCCACCATAAGCAAAGCGGAACGTCGTTCCGGAAAAGACGATACGGAACACCGTTCCGTTTAGCAAGCACGGCTGTGGAAGGAGCGGCGCTGTGAGCGACAGCGGCGAGGGGTCGGGGCGCGCGACCCGGTCGAAGCGGAGCGATGCCCGGCGCAACAAGGAGGCGCTGCTCGACGCGGCCGCGGCGGTCTTCGTCACCTCGGGTGTGGAAGCACCGGTACGCGACATCGCGGCCCGGGCCGGCGTCGGGGTGGGAACGATCTACCGCCACTTCCCGACGCGCTCGGATCTCATCATCGCCGTCTACCGGCACCAGGTGGAGAGCCTGGCCGAGGCCGGTCCCGGCCTGCTGGAGACGAGTGCCACCGCCCACGCCGCGCTCGGGCGGTGGATCGACCTCTTCGTCGACTTCCTGGTCACCAAACACGGACTCGCCGCCGTGCTGAAGTCCGACACCGCCGGCTTCGACACGCTCCACGCCTACTTCCTCGACCGGCTCCTCCCCGTCTGCACCGAGCTGCTCGAAGCCGCGGCCGCCGCCGGCGAGATCCGCTCCGACCTGCGGGCCTACGAGCTCATGCGGGGTGTCGGGAACCTCTGCATCGGAGCGGAGAGCGATCCCCGGTACGACGCGCGCCGGCTGGTGGAGCTCCTGGTCCAAGGCCTGCGCGCCGAGCCCGCCGACCCCCGGCCCGGCAGGTGAAGGAGGCGGGCACGGCGTGGCCCGAAGCGTACTGTCGCCACTTCCGCCGGCCTGCGTGTACGGCCTCCGTACGCTCCCGGCGTGAAGTTCTTCCGGTCACGTGGCCGAAACAATGCGGGAAAGACCGCGACATCGCCGTTGACCCCAGGTCATGACCCTGCACATGAACGGGCGTTACGCCGAGGCGGAGGCCGAGGAGCGCGCCGTGGCCGAGGCCCGGTCTGTGCTGCGTCTCGATACCTACGCGCCGCTGGCCCCGAGCGTCGCCGCGCTCGCGATGTGCGCCCCCGGCCACCACAAGGAGGCCCTTGCCGCCTACGACGCACTGCTGCCGGTGTTCGGCAGGACGTTCGGCGCCGAGCATCCGCCGACGCTCAAACTCCGCTCGGGCCACGCGCAGACGCTGGGCGGAGTGCGCTGCCGTCGTCCGGATCGCCGACAGGAGTGTCGGGTCGCAGATGCCACTCATAGCGGAGGCCGCCCGCAACGGACTCGATGGGCGGTACCGCCGCCGCGCCGGCCATGGTCGCCGACCACCGGATCACCGCGGGCATCGACATGGACGGCGACCTGACCTACATCGACGGCTCGCTCATGCCCGTCGCCCGGCACGGCCCCGACCGGCCGTTCCTGCTCCTGGGCAAGGACGGCGACACGGACACCGACCCCGGCTGGAAGTCGTTCCGCGCCCACAGCTCTCCCTGCGCGGCTCCGCCCATGGCTCGTTCACCGACGCGGAGACCCTCGCGCCACAGCTGCATCTGCGGCGGTGCGAGCGGACCGACGACATCGGCACCATCGACCCGGCCACCGCGATACGCACCAACGAGGCATATGTCTCCGCCTACTTCGATCACCGGCTGCGACATGGTGTTCGTGAAGTGACCGTTGCGCCGCGGAGCGGAGCGGAGCGGCTCGCGGGAGTGGCACAAGGGCTAACAGCTGGGAGCGGCGTAGCGCGTCAGCTGGTCCTTGATCCACGGGTCGAACACCGCCAGGCGGTGCCGGGCGGCGGGGTCGAACCACGCCAGCTGGCCGGCGACCCACGGATCGATGGACTGCAGACCGCGGTGGTGGTGCTGGGTGTGCCGGGCGGGCACGGCCGAGGCGCCGGCAGTGGTGTGCCCGGTACTCCCTGGAGCGGCCGCCGCGGGACCGCCGCCGACGAGGAGCACGCCCGCAGCCGCCGCGGTGGCAGCTCCTGCCACGGCCGCTTTCCGTATCAGCTTCTTCATGACCTTCTCCTTCCAGTGGGACCGATGACCGTCCCATGGCCGGAACGGGCACCTACCCCGCGGGTCATGCCTCATGCGTCCCGCGGGTCCCGGCCCGGAACGCGGCGGGGATCTCGCCGGTGCGCCGCCGGTGTAGAGGGCGCCAGAGGAGACGCCGAGGAGCTTGGGGATCGAAGTGATGGAGCGGCCGGGGTCAGTCAGCAGGTCGCGGGCCGCCCGGGTGGAGGAAGGCGTGGCACACGACCGGGAGTCCGAAAAACCCCTTGCCCAATGGTCAATAAGTGTTGACCATTGGGGCATGCCTACCGATGATCTTCCAGAGACGTTCCACGTCACCACCGACGAACAGCTACGCGCCGTTTCCAATCTCACGCGTCACCGGATCATGGCCGTGCTCCGCTTCGAGCCCGCGACGATCACGCAGATCGCCGAGCGGGTGGGCCTTGCGAAGGGGAGTTCCAGCTACCACGTACGGCTGCTCGAACGGGCCGGCCTGGTGAAGGTGGTCCGGACGCGGAAGGTCCGGGGGGTCACCGAGCGGTATTACGCAATGGCCGCGCGGAAGGTCGTGCTGCCGGATCCGGGCGAGGGAGGGCCGAATGTGCTGATGCGGCATGCGGTGGCGGACCTGGAGGCAGCGCCGGTGGATGGCGAGCGGCATTTGCGGATGGCGCATCTGCGGCTCACCGAGGAGCAGTTCGCGGAACTGGGGGCGCGGCTTGAGGCACTGGCGGACGAGTACCGGGAGCTGTCCGATCCGTCGCTGCCGGACGCGTCACTCGTCTTCGCACTGTTCCACCCGGCATCGCGCGAGCAGACCGAAGGGGACGCCAAGTGACCTCAGACGTCCGGAAGCTGCCGCCCGGCTTCGGGCGGCTGTGGACTGCGCAGACGGTGTCCTCGCTCGGTGACGGGGTGACGCATGCCGCACTACCGCTGCTCGCGTTGACATTGACGCGGGATCCGATGGCGCTCGCCGTCGTCACGGCTGCCGGAACGCTGCCATGGCTGCTCTTCGGGGTGCTCGGCGGTGCGCTGGTGGACCGCTGGGACCGCCGGCGCACGATGTGGGTCACGGACGCGGCGCGTGCGGTGCTGCTCGCCATACCGGCGGCGGCGGCCGCGCTCGACGTGCTGAGCATTCCACTGCTCGCGGCCGTCGCCTTCCTCCTCGGCCTCGGCGGACTCTTCTTCGACACGGCCGCCACGGCCTTTCTGCCGGATCTGCTCGGCCGCGACCCCGCGCTCCTGGAGCGTGCCAACTCCCGCCTGCGCGGCACCCAGACCGCCGCGTCCGGCTTCGCCGGGCCGCCTGCGGGCAGTGCCCTGCTCGCGCTCGGTCGGGCGGTTCCGCTGCTCGCCGACGCGGTGTCGTTCGCGCTCTCCGCACTGCTCGTACGGTCGCTGCCTGCCGCACCCCGGCCCGTACCGCAGGCCCGTGAGTCGCTGCTGCGGCAGGCTCGGGCCGGCGCCTCGTACGTATTCCGGGATCAGTTGCTGCTCGGGCTCGCGCTGCGTCCGGCGGTCGGGAACATCGCCTTCCTCGCCGTGGAGACCGTACTCGCCCTCTTCGCGCGCGACCGTCTCGGCACCGACACCTTCGGCTTCGGCCTGCTCCTCACGGCGGAGGCCACCGGCGGTCTGCTCGGCGCGGGCATCGCCTCCTTCCTGGGCCGACGACTCGGCACCGGCACCGCGCTGACCTGCACGGCCACAGTCGAGGGACTCGCCGTCCTGGGCCTTGCCGCCGCCCCGAACCCATACGTCGCCGGCCTCGCGCTCGCCGTCTGCGGCGCGGGAATGGGCGCCACGATGGTGCTCGGCCCCTCCCTCCGCCAGGCGATCGTCCCCGCCCACCTGATGGGCCGGGTCGCCTCCACCTCCCGCATGCTCGCCATGTGCGCCGCCCCGTTCGGCGCCTTCCTCGGCGGCTGGCTGGCCACCACCTACGACGTACGCACCCCGCTCTACACCGCAGCCGGCCTCCTCCTGGCCATGACCGCCATCACCGGGACCATGACCAGCAACCGCCGGGTTGAGGCGGCGCTGCATGCCGCCGCCCCGGCCGATGCCCCAGATCGACCGGAATCCCGGGATCCCGTTCAGGAGGGTGCCAGTTAGGGGCTCCGCGAGGCCGTTCAGCCAGTGCTGAGCCCAGCTCGGCGTTCCTCGCCTCGACCCCGGAGCGTCGGGCGCCCGGCCTCCACCGGGCGTTGAGGACCAGACCGAGGGCGGCGAGCCGGTCCTCCTGGCCCTCCCGGTACGCCTGGCGGATCTGGCCCCGGCCGCCGTGGCGGATCGCGCGGGCCACACGATGGCGGGCCCCCTGCACGGGCAGCTGCCGGTTCATCAGCCGACGGTAGGTGTCGTCGACCGGATCGACCATCAGCTCGTGGCGACCGGCGCCACCGGGCAGGGCGCCGCGTTGGTCCGCGTCGGCACGCGTGCACCTCCCGGCGGGAGTTGTTCGGCCTCCCGTGCACCCTGTACGACCGCGGACGCTGTGCTGCCCGGCGGCCGCGGGCTTATGGTGGGCCGTCACTTGCGTCCGTCCGAGGGGAACTGATGGAGCCCGGGACCAGGATCGTGCGATTCGCCGCCGGCTGCGCGGCTGCCCTTCTGATCAGTGCCGGCCTCACCACCACGGCATCCGCCGAGACAGCCGCGGCACCCGCCGACACGACCACAGCGTTCGCCGACGGCGCCACGCCCGCCGACGGCGCCGCCGAGTTCGCCGACGGTGTCACGGGTGGCCCCAACCCGCTCGCCGACCAGCTCGACGCGTACTGGACGCCGGCCCGGATGGAGGCGGCGCTGCCCGCCGACGTCCTCAAAGGCACCGGCACCGATACGACAGCGACCGGCTCCGCCCCCGCCGTGGACGGCCCCCGGCCGGGTGAGTACATCCCGCCCAGCCGGAGCTTCGACGGCATCCCCCAGGCCGGCACCTTCTTCTGGACGGACGGCACCGGTACCGGCCGGACGTGCAGCGGCTCCGTCGTGCGCAGCCCCGGCCATGACCTGGTTCTGAGTGCCGGCCACTGTCTGAAGGGCTATGCGGGCACCTCGCCCAAGCGGCACCTGGCCTTCGTCCCGCAGTACCACGACAGCCTCAAGCCGTTCGGGATCTTTCCCGTGCGGACCAACGGCGTCTACGTTGCCCAGCAGTACTACGACCTGGGCGAACACGCGGGCGCCCGCTACGACTTCGCCTTCGCGGTCACCGAGCCCAACCAGGACGGAACACGCCTGGAGGACGCCGTCGGCGGCGTGCGGCTGCTCACCGGGACCGGCTACTACCACTTCCCGGTACGGATGATCGGCTATCCGGCGGGGGCGGAGAAGCCCCTGGAGTGCTGGAGCTGGACCACCAGGTGGGGCAGCGACGACCCGGCCGACCCGGGCACGTTCCCGCGCATCGCCTGCGACGCCTTCGTGGGCGGGACCAGCGGTGGCCCCATGCTCGTGCCCTGGCCCGGTGGATGGGCGGTCGTCGGAGTGATCGGCGGCTATCACACCGGCGGCAACACCCCGCAGATCTCCTACAGCGCCTACTTCGGCGCCGCTACCCAGGCCCTCTACTCTGCGGCGGTCACCGGCGCCCCACCGGCCGGACCGCACCTCGCCTCCGGCTGACCGACGGGCACGGGCGCTCATCGACATGCGTGGCCCCGTCAGAAACCGGTATGTGCACGTTGAGTGCCATGACCGCGTCAGCGTGGCACGATGGTGATGCATCTCACACCCTATAGAGGGGGTGCACCATGGCCGTGTCGGAAGCAACGCCCGGACCGAAGACCCGCAAACCCGGGCTTCGGCGTGAGATCGGCTTCGTCGGTCTCATCTGGGCCTCGGAGGGCTCGATCATCGGATCCGGCTGGCTGTTCGGCGCGCAGGGCGCCCTGGCGGCCGCAGGGCCGGCGGCGATCATCTCCTGGGCCATCGGCGGCCTGGCGATCCTGATCCTGGCGCTGGTGCATGCGGAGCTCGGCGGCATGTATCCGGTCTCGGGTGGCACCGCACGCTTCCCGCACTACGCCTTCGGGGGCGCCGCCGGCGCGTCGTTCGGCTGGTTCTCCTGGCTGCAGGCGGCCACGGTGGCGCCGATCGAGGTGCTGGCGATGATCACGTACGGCCAGCACTACTCCTGGGCGAACGGCTGGGAGAAGGTCAAGGGCGGCGAGCATGTCCTGACCCCGCCCGGCATCGCCGTCGCGGTCGGACTGATGGCGGTCATCACGGCCATCAACTTCCTCAGCATTCGGCTGCTGGCCCGCACCAACAGCGCGGCGACCTGGTGGAAGGTCGGCATCCCGCTGCTGACCATCTTCGTCTTCGCCATCGCCCAGTTCCACGCGAGCAACTTCACCGCGGCCGACGGCTTCAACCCCTACGGGGCCAAGGGCATCCTGTCCGCCGTCTCCACCAGCGGCATCATCTTCGCGCTGCTGGGCTTCGAGCAGGCCGACCAGCTCGCCGGCGAGAGCGCCAACCCCAAGCGGGACATCCCCCGCGCGGTGATCGGGTCGATCCTCATCGGCATCCTGATCTACATCCTGCTCCAGGTCACCTTCCTCGCCGCACTCCCCGCCTCCCAGATCGGCAGCCACTGGGCCAACTCCGCTTTCACCGCGCTGAGCGGACCGTTCGCCCAGGTCGCCACCCTCATCAGCCTGGGCTGGCTGGCCACGGTCCTCTATCTCGACGCCGTGATCTCCCCCGCCGGCACCGGTCTGATCTACATCACCGGCTCCTCCCGGGTGTCGTACGGCCTCAGCCGCAACGGCTATGTGCCGTCCGCGTTCGAGAACACCAACCGGCGCGGTGTTCCCTGGGTGGGCCTGATCACGGCCTTCGTGGTGGGCTGCATCTGCTTCCTGCCGTTCCCCAGCTGGCGTTCCCTGGTCGGCCTGATCACGAGCGCGAGCGTGCTGATGTATGCCGGTGCCCCGCTCTCCTTCGGGGTGTTCCGCAACCGGCTGCCCGACGCCCACCGTCCCTACCGGCTGCCCGGCGGCGGTGTGCTGTCGCCGCTCGCCTTCGTCGTCGCCAACCTGCTGATCCTCTGGTCGGGTTGGACCACCGACTGGAAGCTCGGCGTCGCCATCCTGATCGGCTACGTCATCCTGGTCGCGAACCGGCTGTTCAAGATGAACCCCATCACCCCCCAGCTCGATCTGCGTGCCGCGCAATGGCTGCCGGTCTACCTGGTGGGCATGGGGCTCATCGTCTACCTCAGCGACTTCGGCCCGCTCAAGCACCCCTGGTTCCCGCTGTGGTGGGACATCGGGGTCACGTCCGCGTTCAGCCTCGTCATCTACTACTGGGCCATGGCCGTCGCCCTGCCCAGCGAACAGATCCAGCGGCTGATCGACCAGGTCGTCGTACCGGAGCAAGAGGACGACCTCTGACACCCGCTCCGACATCTCCTCCGACATCCCACCAAACGCCCTGCGGCCCAGCGGCGATCCGCTGTCAGCCCAGCCGGAACTTCTGGGCCGCCGAGCCGTTGCAGTCCCAGATCTGCAGCCGCGTCCCATTGGCCGTCGCACCACTGGGAGAGTCCAGACACCGCCCCGACTGAGGATTCAGCAGCGAACCATCACCCTGCTGCACCCACCTCTGCCCACCCACACCATCGCAGTCCCACAACTCCACCTGCGTGCCGTTCGCCGTCCCATTGCCGTTGATGTCCAGACACCGGCCCAGCGTGCGCAGACTTCCGTCGGTGAAATGCGTCCAGTGCTGGTCCTCCGCGTACGACTGACAGTCCCACAGCTGGACGGCCGCCCCGTCCGTGCCGGTGTCGTCAGCCGCCACATCGACGCACTTGCCGCCGGGGCCGGTGATGGTGCCCTGGGGGCCGTTTGGAACGTTCGTCTCGCCGGAGTAGCCGACGGAGACGATGTTCGCCTGGACGGCGTTCTCGGCGGCGTCGGTCGGGTAGCCGGAGACCATCACGCCCTCGAAGAACGTGCCCATGTTCCAGTTGCTGTTGTCACCGCCCGTGCCGAGGATGATGCCGCCCTCCTGGTGCATGGGCCGATACCCGCCGCGGGTGGGCAGGGCGCCGTCCCACCAGGTGGTGAGCGCGCCCGACTGTGCGTCGCCGCCCTTGAGGGCGTACCGCGTCCGGCCGTCGTTCTTCAGTACGGCGGTGACGAAGGTGCTGCCGTTGCCCCGGTTGACGGTGTTGGAGCCGTTGTCGCCCTGGAACATGCCGTTCTCCAGGTCGGCCTCGACCCACGGCCCGGAGCCGGTGCACGGTGCGAAGTAACAGGTGGTCGCGAGACTGACGGCGTCCATGTGGCCGTTGCCGGTGTCGGCCGGTGTGCTCTCGGCGTTGCCGTAGTCGAAGCAGCAGGCGGAGCCCACGTGGGTGCCGCTGGCCACCATGTAGGCGCCCTCCGGTTGTCCGTTCACAGCCACACCGGGGGCGGCGCCCGTGTACCGGTAGCCGACTCCGGGCGAGATCCACACGCCGTACACCTTGTGCCCGCCGGCGGTGACGGCGATCTCGGAGGCGTCCGCGCCCCGGTCCGCGCCCATGCCGGAGGTGCCCGCCGGGCCCGGGGTGAGGTCGTTGTGCCGGGAGGTCTGGTCGTAGATCCTCGTGATGGCGCAGGTGGTGTCCGCGCAGAACCTGTCCTGCCCGCCGGCGTCGGCGTAACCGCCCGGGGACAGCAGCCCGATGTCGGCGCCCGCTCCGTCCGAGGCGCGAGTGACCCGGTACAGCGGGCCGTCGTAGGAGGAGAAGAGCGCGCGCACCGTGCTGTGCGCGGCGACGCACGGGGTGCCGGCTGCGGCGTAGATGTCACAGGGCAGCGAACCCGCGGCCTGTGACGGTCCGGGCAGGCCGAGCAACGCGCCCAGGACCAGGCCGATGACGGCCAGGAGCGACGCGAGCGATCTGGGGCTTCCGCGCATGCTGGGCTCCTCGATGTGGGGGTGATCGGGGCTGGGAGCATTCGAGTTGGAGCGCCGGGGCGGCCGTTGCGGAACGTACGCACAGTGGTGGTTGCCGTCAAGATTTGTTGCTTTGGCCTTATGAAAAGTTTTGGACTTGGGCCAAGTCGTCGGCTGTAGAG
This sequence comes from Streptomyces sp. NPDC031426, assembly GCF_055581585.1. NCBI lineage: Bacteria > Bacillati > Actinomycetota > Actinomycetes > Kitasatosporales > Streptomycetaceae > Streptomyces > Streptomyces sp. NPDC031426. The sequence goes on along the minus strand of NZ_JBVIJE010000002.1, from coordinate 524,755 downwards.
TCGATGTGACGTCATGTCAGACGAACGGCTGGTTCTGTGTCGCGCGGCCTTGACAGCTGGGGCTGAAGGGGCAACCTTCGGGACAACGTTGTCGAAGGGACATGGTCACGATGGTGCCGTTCCGCCTTCTGTCCGTGCTGGCCACTGGCGCCCTGGTCCTGGGTGCCGCCTCAGCCCTCGCCCATGCCGATCCCGTCTCGCTCGCGCCGGTCACCGATCCGGCCTCTCGCGTGAACCCGTTCATCGGCACTTCGCACGCCGCCGACGACTTCCCAGGGGCCGACACCCCGTTCGGGATGGTCCAGTGGAGCCCCGACACCAGCCCGCACCGGCCGGACGGCGGCGGCTACGAGTACGCCGATTCGGCCATCACCGGCTTCGGCCTCACCCACATCGCGGGGCCGGGCTGCCGGGCCGCCGGCGACATCCCCGTGCTGCCGACCGTCGGTGCGGTCGACACGGGCGCCACCGACAGCTTCTCGCACGCCAACGAGTCCGCGACCCCCGGCTCCTACACCGTGTCGCTGGACAACGGCGTCAAGACGGAACTGACCGCCACCACCCGCAGCGGCATGGCCCGTTTCACCTTCCCGTCCACCAGCCAGGCGAACCTCCTGTTCAAGCTGACGGGCAGCGAGAACGGGGACAGCGCCGCCGAGTTCGATGTGGTGAACGACAGAGAGGTCAGAGGCAAGGTCACCAGCGGCAACTTCTGCGGCGAGGGCAACTCCTACACCGTCTACTACGACATGGTCTTCGACCAGCCGTTCCGCCATAGCGGCACCGCCCTGGCCGCCGCCACGCCCACCACGCCGAGGAGCAACGCCTCCCCCAGCGCTTCCGAGGCGCCGAACAAGCCCACCCTGCACGGCGCCGGGCCCCGCACACCCCACACCTTCACCCCCCGGACGAGCGGCTCCGACGGCTATGTCACATTCGACACCACCACCGACCGGGCCGTTCAGGCCAAGGTCGGCATCTCCTATGTGTCGGCCGCCGACGCCGTGGGCAACCGGCAGGCGGAGAACAGCGGTTGGAACCTGGCCAAGGTGCGCGGCGCGGCGCACGACGCCTGGAACTCCCTGCTCGGCCGGGTGCGGATCGCCGGCGGGACGCCCTCCCAGCAGACCGTCTTCTACACCGCGCTCTATCACGCGCTGCTGCATCCGAACGTGATCAGTGACACCAACCGCCGCTATCCCGGCTTCGACGGCGGGATCCACACCGTCGACAAGGGCCACGGCGCCGCCTACGCCAACTACTCGGGCTGGGACGTCTACCGCTCGCAGGCCCAGCTCGAGGCCCTGGTCGCGCCGCAGACCGCCGCCGACACCGCCCAGTCGATGGTCGACGACTACCGCCAGACCGGACTGTTCCCCAAATGGTCGGAGAACAACGGCGAGACGTATGTCATGGTCGGCGATCCGGCGGACGAGATCATCGCCGACTACTACGCCTTCGGGGCCAGGAAGTTCGACACCGCGACCGCGCTGAAGGGCATGATCGCGGAGGCCACCGACCCCAACAACAATCGGCCCGGGCTCGCCTATCTGGAGCAGCTCGGCCGACTGCCCAGCAACGGCAAGTACGGGTGCTGCAACTTCTACGGCCCGGCGTCCACCACGCTGGAGTACAACTCCGCAGACTTCGCCGTCTCGGCCTTCGCCGGTGCCCTCGGACACACCGCGGACCAGCACCGGTTCGCGGACCGGGCACAGGACTGGCAGAACCTGTTCAATTTCGGCAGCGGTTTCATCCAGCCCCGCGACGCCTCGGGCACCTGGACGGCCGGCTTCTCGCCGACGTCGGGCAGGAACTTCGTCGAGGGCGACTCCTGGCAGTACACGCCGATGGTGCCGTTCAACGTGCACGGCCTGGCGACCGCCATGGGCGGCGACGCGGCCCTCGCCAAGTACCTGGACACGGACCTGTCCTCGCTGACCGGCTCCGGCGGCTACACCGACCTGGGCAACGAGCCCAGCCTCAACATCCCCTGGGAGTACGACTACATCGGCCGCCCGTACCAGACGCAGAAGGCCGTCCGGCAGGCCCAGGACCAGATCTGGACCGACGGCCCGTCCGGACTCGCGGGCAACGACGACCTCGGTGAGATGAGTTCGTGGTACGTGTGGTCCGCCCTCGGCATGTACCCGGAGACCCCCGGCACCGCAGACCTGGCCCTGGGCAGCCCGCTCTTCAGCCAGGCCGTGATCACCCTGCCGTCCGGCCACACCCTCACCGTCAACGGCACGGGAGCCGCGGACGACGCGCCGTACGTCCAGTCCGCCACCTGGAACGGCACGGCATGGAACGCCGCCCACGCCCCCGACGGCGCCCTCACCGGCGGCGGCGCCCTCACCTACGTCCTCGGCGCCTCGCCCAACACGTCCTGGGCGTCCGACGCCTCCGCCGCCCCGCGCTCCTACCCGGGCACGCCCGGCTACACCGACGTCGGGGCGTCCGGCGACACCGCCGCGGCCTCGGCCAACTTCGACGGCGCGGGCTACAGCTACTCCGCGCACGCCCTGGCCACCGCGGGAGTCACCCCCGGCTCGAAGGTCACCGCCAACGGGGTCGGCTTCACCTGGCCCGACGTGGCACCCGGCGCACCGGACAACTACGTGGCCAACGGGCAGACGGTACGGACCTCCGGCTCCGGCAGCATCTCCTTCCTGGGCGCCGCCAACAACGGCCCGGTGTCCGGCACCGCGACCGTCACCTACACGGACGGCACGACCCAGTCGGTCCCCCTCGGCCTGTCCGACTGGACACTGAGCGCGGGCGCCGCCTCACCGCTCCCCGGCAACACCGTCGCGGTGACCGTGCCCTACCGCAACCACGCGGGCACCGCTTCCGACAGCACACAGACGTATGTGTTCGCCACGGCGCCGGTGGCCCTGAGTCCGGGCAAGACCGTCAGCAGCGTGCGTCTGCCGTCCGACGTCGCCGCCGGGGGCCTGCACGTCTTCGCCATCGGCTTCGGCGGCGCATCGCAGGCACGGGGAGGGAACTGACCGCCGGAACATGCCGTTGAGTGGAGCAATCACGGGGGTACGGGGGCGCGGCAGACCAGGCTGGACGGGTGAAGCACGGACGGACCGGCTGGGAGCCGGAGCAGGACGGCACACCCACACGGCCCCGGCTGCCGGCCCCTCCGGCGTGGCTGCGCTGGCTGCCGCTCCTGTACGTCGCGGCCGTGCTGCTGCTGGAGCCGGTCACGCCCCTCGACTGGCCGGTGAGCTTCGCCCTGATCGCCGTGCCCGTACTGGCCGCCTTCGCGCACGGGCCCCTGGCCGTCGGTGCCGCCACGGTGTTCGCCGTCGGCCTCGAGGCGGTGCTGGCCGGTACTCCCTGTTGCGCGGGCCGGTCCGCCGGCTATCTGCTGGACCGTCACTACATCGCCGCCTACATCTGTACGATTCTCGTGGGCGGCCTCGGTGCGATCCTGGCCGCCCACCGGGTCCGGCGTGAACGCACGCTCGCCGACGTGCGGTTCGTGGCCGAGACCGCACAGCGCGTCCTGCTCCGCCCCCTGCCGCACCGGATCGGCAACCTGCGCCTGCAGAGCCTCTATCTGTCCGCCGCCGCGGAGGCGCGCATCGGCGGCGACCTCTACGAGGCGGTCCCGACCCGGTTCGGCGTCCGTCTGCTCATCGGGGACGTCCGCGGCAAGGGGCTGGTGGCGGTCGAGACCGCGGCCGCCATGCTCGGGGCGTTCCGTGAGGTGGCGTACGACGAACCCGATCTGCTCGCTCTGGCCGGCCGGGTGGACACGAGCATGAGCCGCAGGGCGACGCAGCTCGGCGGGACCGAGACGAGCGAGCGGTTCGTCACCGCGGTGTTCGCCGAGGTCCCCGCCGACGGCCACATCGTCCGCATCGTCAACTGCGGCCATCCGCCGCCCGTCCGGTTGCGGCCCGACGAGGTGGTCGAACTGGACAGCGGGCGGCCGGCACCGCCCCTGAACCTCGGCATGCTGGTCGAGGACCCGTATCACCTCGACACCTATCCGTTCCGGCCCGGCGATCAACTGCTGCTGTACACGGACGGCGTCACGGAGACGCGGGACGCGACCGGCGCCTTCTACCCGCTGCTCGACCGCCTCCGCGCCTGGGGTCCCCTACCGCCGGCGGAGCTGCTCACACGGCTCCACGACGACCTGCTGGCCTACAGCCACAACAGCCTCAAGGACGACACCGCGGCGCTCGCGGTCTGCCTGCTGCCCGTGGAACCGTCGGCCGGGCAGCAGGCCGAGTGAGCGCGGCCCGGGTCAGAAGGCGGTGTGGGTGAACCAGTTGTCGAGGACCGCGGCCTGTCCCGAGACCTCGAAGGCGGGTTCCTGGTACGACCGCCGCCCGTAGAGCAGGAGCAGCAGGTCCGCCGCCCGCCCGCGCACCGCCGCCGTGACGTGCTCCTGGTCGCCGGCCTCGCGGCCCACCGGGCGGAAACCGTCCGGGTCCAGCCGCATGCGCCACTCCTCCCCGGGGCCGCCGTCGACGCCCGTGCTGCGGAACGCGAGGGTCTCGCCGTCACCGCGCAGCTTGGTCACACCGGGGGCGAAGAGACCCGCGTAGGGCAGGTTCACGAGGAACTCGTCCACGCCGTCCGCCGCGAGCACGGGGTCGATGTCCGAGGTCAGGCCGAGCGCACGTTCCGCGTCGACCCGGTGCACCAGCGTCTCGAACAGCATCCGGCGGGCCCAGAACCGCGCGTGCCGGTCTTCGCCCCACACCCACATCGGTGCCTCGGGATCCGTGTCCCGCAGTACGGCCGCCACGCCGGGCACCCCCGCCGCCACCCAGTCGGCATGGTCGCGCAGGTTTTCCGGCAGCCCCAGCTCGATGTCGCGGCTGCGTGGGGGCTCCTGCACCAGTCGGGTCAGCAGGGTGCAGAACCAGCGCTGCAGGGCTCCGACGTGCCGGGTCAGGTCGGCCAGGGTCCAGTCGGGGCAGGTGGGCACCGGGGTCGTCGGGTCGACGCCCTGGACCACCTCGCAGTAGCGCAGGGTCTCGCGGGCGACGGCCTCGCGGTAGGTGTCGTACGGCAGTGGATGCCCCGCCGTGTGTGTCACTGTCATCTGCTGCCGCCGTCCTGTTCTGCGCTGGGCACGGAGTGTCGTCACGGTCAGTCTGGATGTTGGAGTCCGCTCCAAGGCAAATCCGGGTCAGGGATCTCCTGATCGGCCCAGATGATCTTCCCTTCGCCGGTGTACCGGGCGCCCCAGCGCTGGGCGAGCTGGGCCACCAGGAAGAGCCCGCGGCCGCCTTCGTCCGTGCTCCTGGCGTGCCTGAGCCGGGGGGCCGTACTGCTGCCGTCGGAGACCTCGCAGGTGAGGCGGGCGTCGCGGAGCAGGCGTAGCCGTATGGGCGTCGCGGCGTAGCGGATGGCGTTGGTGACGAGTTCGCTCACGACGAGTTCGGTCGTCATGGCCAGTTCGCCGAGGCCCCACTGCTCGACCTGGCGGGTGGCGAGGGCGCGGAGGGTGCCGACGGCTGCCGGGTCGGGGGGTACCTCCCACCAGGCGACGTGGTCGGCTCCCAGGGTGTGGGTGCGGGTCAGGAGCAGGGCGATGTCGTCGGCCTGGGGCACGGGCACGAGCTGCCGTACGACGGACGCGCACAGCGTGTCCAGGTCGTCCCCGGTGTGGGCGAGGACCTCTCCGAGCCGGGACATGCCCCGCTCCACGTCGTGGTCGCAGCCCACGATGAGACCGTTGGTGTAGAGGCCGAAGAGGCTGTCCTCGGCCAGTTCGATCTCGGTGGCCTCGAAGGCCATGCCGCCCAGACCGAGCGGGGGTCCGGCGGGGATCTCCGGGAAGTAGGCGTGTCCGTCCGGGGCCACGACGACGGGCGGCGGGTGACCGGCCCGAGCCATAGTGCACCGTCTGCTGACCGGGTCGTAGACGGCGTAGAGACACGTCGCGCCGATGAAGGTGCTGCGGGCGGAGGTGCCGGCGGCCGCCTCCTCGTCGCTCAGCCGGAGCACCAGGTCGTCGAGATGGGCGAGCAGGTCGTCGGGAGGCATCTCCATGGCGGCGAGGGTCTGCACCGCGGTGCGCAGCCGGCCCATGCTCGCCGCCGCGCCGATGCCGTGGCCCACCACATCGCCGATGACGAGGCCCACCCGTGCGCCGGACAGCGGGATCACGTCGAACCAGTCGCCGCCGACGCCACCGGAGGGGTCCGCCGGCAGATACGAGGAAGCCACCTCCAGCGCGGTGCCGCCGGTCAGGGCCGGCGGCAGCAGGCTGCGCTGCAGGGTGATCGCCGCCGCGTGCTCCCGGGTGTAGCGGCGGGCGTTGTCCACGCACACCGCCGCGCGTGCCACCAGTTCCCGGGCCAGCAGGACGTCGTCGGGCCCGAAGGCGACGGGGTTGAGCGACCGGACGAACGTGGCGAGCCCGAGGACGGTGTTCCGGGCCCGCATCGGCACGGCGATGAGCGAGTGCATGCCGTACGCGCGCATGCGTTCCCTGCGCTCCGGGTCCCGTACGACCCACAGTTCCTCGGAGGGGTCGAGGACCGGGATGAGCAGGGGCTCGCCGTCGAGGAGCGGGTGACCGTGTTGGGGCGGCAGGATGAACTCGACGCGGTCGCCGATCCGGACGACGGCCTCGGGCGTGCCCTCGCGCACCGAGCGCTGCGCCGCCCGGCGCATCACGGCCTTGGCGGGCGCGGGTCCCGCGTCGGTCAGCCACGCCCCGTGGCCCTCGGTGCTGAGCACGGGTTCCAGCAGGTCGACGACGACGAAGTCCGCGAAGCGGGGGACGGCGAAGTCGGCGAGCTCCTGGGCGGTCCGCATCACGTCGAGTGTGGTGCCGATGCTGGTGCCGGCCTCGTTGACCATGGTCAGCAGCTGCCGGGCGGTCCACCGCTCGGTGACGTCCTGGACCATGTAGCAGACGCCGGTGATGGTGTCGTCGGTGTCGACCAGGGGGAAGAAGGATGTCGAGTAGGCGTGCTGGCGGTGCGGGTCGGCCCAGCTCCAGCCCACGTACTCGTAGTCGGTCACCGGCAGGCCCGTCGCGATCACCTTGCGCATCAGGCTCTCCAGGGCCTCCGCCTGCAGCCCGGGCAGCAGTTCGCTGAGCCGGCGTCCGAGCCGCGCGTCCCGGGGGACGCCGCCGAGCCGTTCCAGGGTGTCGTTCAGCCAGACGTCGCGCAGGTCGGTGTCCATGACGGCCATGCCGATCGGTGAGCGGGTCAGGAACCCGTCCAGCACCGACTGGCCCATGGGCCACCGCTGCCGCTGTTCGCGGGCCGACAGCAGGAAGCACTCGGTGTCGCCGACACGGAACGAGGCCGAGACCCGCAGCTGGATGTCGAGGCTGCGGCCGTCGCGGTGCCGTACGGTGATCTGCCCGCTCCAGCCGTTTCCGGCGCGGCACCGCTCGACGACACCGGCAAGCCGTACGGGATCCTCGGGCATGGCGAGCAGGCGCGCGGCGGAGGCGCCCACGACGTCCCGTGCCCCGTGGCCGAGAAACGCTTCGGCACTGTGGGTCCAGCCGACCACGACGCCGTGTTCCGATATCACCGCGGCCGCGTCGGTGGACGCGTCGAAGAGATCACCCGGTCCCTGCGGCGTGGCTGCGTCGAAGCCCTCTGGCGCAGATTCCATCAGTTCCACCCTTACACCACTATGAGCCTGTTTGTCCGCCGGTGTGCAGGGATAAGCGGGAGATGCGGCGTCCACCCGGATGCGGCGCCGTACGGTTGGGGCGGGGCCGGGACCGGAGGGACCATGGAAGCAACGGCCGTCAGCATGCGCGGGCCGTCAGCATGCGCGTGCCCGCCCGGCCGGCGGAGGTGAACCGGCATGGCAGTGGACTCCTTGGAAGCCGGCCACGAGGGACACGGCGACGAGACGCCCCGGCCGACCGGACTGCTGGACGTGCTGAGCGTGGCCGCGGTGGCCCTGGACACCCGTGGCCGTATCGTCTTCTGGACCCCGCAGGCCGAGGACCTCTTCGGCTACTCCGCGAAGGAGGCACTCGGCAAGTCCGCGGCGCGCCTGCTGGTGCACCCGGAGCATCTGCAGGCCGTGGTGAGTCTGTTCGCCGAGGTGCTGGAGACCGGCCGGGGCTGGGCCGGCGCGTTCCCGGTCCGGCACAAGGACGGCAGCAGCCGGCTGACCGAGTTCCGGACCATGCGGCTGCTGGACGACCTCGGGGACGTCTACGCCCTGGGCATCGCGGCCGACCACACCCTCCTCCAGCGCGTCGAGACCGACCTGGCCCTGTGCGAGCGGCTGATCAACCAGTCCCCCATCGGTCTGGCCCTGCTGGACCCGGATCTGCGCTACCTCCTGGTCAACCCGGCGCTGGAGCGGATCGACGGCACTCCCGCCGAGGACCACATCGGCCGCCATCTGCGGGAGACCCTGCCCTTCCCGGACGTCGACACGGTCGAGTCCGCGCTGCGCCAGGTGCTCACCACCGGAACGCCCCTGCTGGACCAGTACCACGTCGGCCGTGCACCGGCCGACACCGGCCAGGAGCACGCGTGGTCCCTGTCCTTCTACCGGCTGGAGGATCCGGGCGGCCGGGTGCTGGGCGCGGCCGTCTCGGTCGTGGACGTCACCGAGCGGCACCGCGCGGCCGCGGAGGCCGACCGGGCGCGGCGGCGCCTGGCACTGATCGCGGAGGCCTCCGCGCGGGTCGGCACCACGCTGGACGTGGAGCAGACCGCCCGTGAACTGGCGGAGATCGCGGCGCCGGCGCTGGCCGACGTGGTCGCCGTGGACGTCCTCGACTCCGCCCTGTCCTGCCGTCGTATGCGCCGGCCGGACAACGGCCCGGAGCTGTTCCGTGCCCTCGCCCTGAAGGCGGCCCACCCCACGGTCGCGCTGCACGCGGCCGACCCTCCGGGCAACGTCGCCTGTTACGACGGGGACCGCCTGGTCACTCTGTGCGTCCACACCGGGCGGCCGGTTCTCGTACGTCATGTCGGGCCGCAGGATCTGCCACGCATCGCCCGGGACGCCGAGGGCGGCACCCTGCTCGCCGAGGCCGGGGTCCACTCGTATCTGGCCGTGCCGCTGATCGCCCACGGCGAGGTGCTCGGCGCCCTCGATCTCAAGCGGACCGACAATCCGGCGCCGTTCGACGACGACGATGTCGTCCTGGCCGGCGAACTCGCCGGGCGGGCCGCCGTGGCCATCGACAACGCCCGCTGGTTCCAGAGCGTCCGCAACACCGCGCTCACCCTGCAGCGCAGTCTGCTGCCCGAGCACGCGGCGCACCACACGGGCCTGGAGCTCGCCTCCCGCTACCAGCCCGCGCAGGCCACCAGCGAGGTCGGCGGCGACTGGTACGACGTCATCCCGCTGAGCGACGAGAAGACGGCGCTGGTGGTGGGTGACGTCATGGGCAACGGCATCGACGCGGCCGCCACCATGGGCCGGCTGCGCACCGCCACCTGCGCCTACGCCGATCTCGACCTCGAGCCCGGCGCGGTGCTCCAGCACCTGGACAAGATCACCTGCGATCTGGAGCACTACATCGTCACCTGCCTGTACGCGGTGTACGACCCCGGCACCGGGCGGTGCTGCGTCGCCAACGCCGGGCACATGCCGCCCGCGCTCTCGCGGCCCGGCGACGCGCCGAGGCTTCTGGAGCTGCCACCCGCGGCACCGCTCGGCGTCGGCGATGTCCGGTTCGAGACCACGACGATCACCCTGCGCCCCGGTGATGTGCTGGTCCTCTACACCGACGGTCTCGTGGAGACCCGTCAGCACGCCATCGACGACCGGCTGAACGCCCTGCTGGACCTCCTCGACGAGCCGCACCGGCCGCTGGAGGAGACCTGCGACGTCCTGCTGCACGGCCTGCGCCACCCCGACGACCACGACGACGTGGCCCTGCTCATCGCCCGGGCGCTGTAGGCCACGCCCTTCCAAGGGAGTTGGGGTTCAGCCGGCGCCCTACTGCGCCGTCGGCTCTCCCGGAGTGGCCGTGGCCGGCCGGTCGGCGGACCCGCGCACGAGCAGCAGGAGGGCGTCGACCAGGTCGTCCTCGGGGCTGCCCGTGGCCAGGCGCCGCAGTTGCAGGCCCATCACCAGGGCGACCGTCGTGGCGGCCAGGCGGTCCGCGTCGGGGACGCCCAGCGCGGTGAGGATCCGGGCGGCGAGCAGGTCGTAGGCCCGGAAGGCCTCGGCCGCCGCCGTGCGCAGGCGCTCGTCACGACCGGCCTGGAGGTACAGCTCGAACGGCGCCGGATGGGCGCTGTCCAGCGCCGAGCCGCAGGCCACCTGGCCCGCCAGCGACGCCGCGTCCTCGACGTCCAGGCCCTCCGTCTGGCACTGGTCGGCCAGTTCGGTGAAGTGCCGTGTCTCCTCCCGCACGAAGTACAGCAGGCTTTCCCGCAGCAGCTCGTGCTGGGTCTCGAAGTGGTAGGTGACCGAACCGAGGGACACACCCGCTTCCTTGGCGATCCGCCGGTTCGTGACGGCCGCGACTCCGTCCTCGCCGATGATCTGCAGGACGGCGGTGATGATGCGCTGGCGCATCGGGGCGGAAGGGGCGGCGTGCGACATGGCCCGCATTCTTCCATCACCGGATTGCCCAGGCGGTGGACAGGGCTGCCCGATCTCCCTATCGTTCGTTCGAACGAACAGGATCGAAGGGTGGTAGTCGTGCACATTGCCGGGTCAACCGTTCTGCTCACCGGTGTCACCGGCGGCATCGGCGGCGCCCTCGCCGCCGATCTGTCCGCCCGCGGCGCCCGTCTCGTGCTCACCGGTCGCCGGCTGGAGGCGCTCGAACCCCTCGCCGCTCGTTACGGCGCCCGCACGATCGCGGCCGATCTGGCCGAGTCCGACGATGTGCGGCGGCTGGCCGAGGAGGCCGCCGGCACGGACATCCTGATCGCGAACGCGGCCCTGCCGTCCAGCGGCGACGTCCTCGACTACACGCCGGAGCAGATCGACCGGGCCCTGGCCGTGAACCTCCGGGCCCCGGCGATCCTCGCCCGGCTGCTCGCCCCCGGCATGGTGGCCGCCGGGCGCGGCCACATCTGCTTCGTCGGGTCGCTGTCCGGCATGGCCGCCACCAGGTCCTCGTCCCTGTACAACGCGACGAAGTTCGGGCTGCGCGGCTTCTCGCTGGCCTTCCGCCAGGATCTGCACGGCACGGGCGTCGGCGTCTCGATCGTCCAGCCGGGTTTCGTACGCGACCTGGGCATGTTCGCCAAGACCGGCTCGGCGACACCCGGCGGTGTGCGTACCGTCTCGCCGGCGCAGGTCTGCAAGGGCGTGGCGCGGGCGATCGAACGCGATCTCGCCGAGGTCAACGTGGCGCCGCCGGAGCTGCGGTTCCTCACCAAGGTCGCGTCGCAGTTCCCGGGGCTCGCGGAGCGGGTGCAGCGGCTGGCCGGGGCCGAGCCGACGGTCAACGCGATCGTGGCCGCCCAGCGTTCGAGCCGCTGAGGCGCCAGGGCGGGGGCGCGCCGGGGCGTGTCAGGCCCGTGTCAGCGGGATACGGCACCGTATTCCTTGTGAACGGCGGCGCGGGACTGCGAAGCCGGGAACGAGGAGAGGTGCCCGGAGTGGTTGATCGGGGACCGGCGAGCTCGACTCGAGGTCGGGCCCCTCAGGGGGCCCACGCAGGTTCGAATCCTGCCCTCTCCGCCCTTCGTTCCGTGATCACTCCACTGGGAAAAGCCCTACTTGTCATGCACTCGTAGCCGTGACAAGATCCAACGAGTTCGAAAGCGCATCCGACCACTCGTCATGAAGGACTGAGGTCCATGGTTCCGGCGTCCCCCAGCGGCCGCCGCCGGTACTGAGCCGCCTGCCCGACGGCAGCCCCGCGCAGCGCCTTTCGCGTCTCCTCACGGCGGCCCGACGACGCGGTGTCCAGCACACCGCCCGCCTCCTCGCAGAGGTCATGTCCTTGTGCCGGCCCACACCATGAGGTCTTCATCGTGCGCACCGATGTCCAGAGTTTTACCGTCGCCCATCTCCTGCGCCGCCCGGCGGCGCGTGAAGTCGGCGGTTTCGTCGTGGGGTTCGATCCCTCGACGACCAGCCCGTACGTCAACTACGCCGCTCCCTTCCCCGGCGCCGAGCCCACCGACCGGGACGTCGCCGACCTGATCGCCGCGTTCCGTGAGCGCGGGCTCAAGCCCCGGCTGGAGTTCGCCCCGGACTCCGCCCCCGCCGTGGAACCCGCGCTGCTCCGGGCCGGTTTCGGCACGGAGGCGGTCCACGAATACCTGGTCTGCACCCCCGCCATGCTGACCATGCCCCGCTCCGGCCCTGGCTCGGCGGGCCCGGTCGAGGTGGCGGCACCGGTCACGGACGCGGACTACACCGCGATCGATGTCGCACTGTCCGAAGCCTTCGGCGGCGAGTGGGCCCCGTCCCCGGAGGGCGCGGCACGGTTGCGGCGCACCGCGGAGGGCGGCGGAGCCGTCCGGTTCGTCCGCGCTCCCGGCGGAGGCTGCGCCGGGGGCGCGCTCTGCTCGGCGCCCGCCGAGGGCACGGCGGAGCTGGCGGGTGTGGGCACGCTTCCCGCGTACCGGGGGCGGGGCATCGCCGCCGCGGTCACCGCGACCCTGGCCGGGACCATGTTCGGGCGGGGAGCGCGATCCGTGTGGCTGGAGTACTCGGGCGAGGGCTCCCGCCGTGTGTACGAGAGGGTCGGCTTCCGGCCCGGCGGCACACGCCTGTACGTCTCACTGGACGCGTGACCTCCTGGGCCGGCGACCCCGTGTCCTCGCCGGCCCGCGGAGTCAGCCTTCATTGGGCAGGGGGTTGTCCTTGACGAAACGGCGGATCTCCTCCGTGAGCGCCACCGGATTGTCCAGCTGGACCAGGGTGCGTGCGTCGGGGATCTCCACATAGCGGGCGTCCGGCAGCAGTTCGGCCAGGCGGCGGCCCGTCGCGGGCGGCATCATGCGGTCCTCGGCGCCCCAGGCGACCAGTGCCGGACGGGTGAACTTCGGGAGGTTGCGGGCCGCTTCCAGGTAGCAGTCCTTCCGTGTCGTACGCAGGAACTTGGCGAAGTCACGGCGGATGTGACGGTTCGTCAGCAAAGGGCCGTACCAGCGGGCGATGAGTTCCTTCGGGAGCCGCTTCCTGGCCATGCCGCCGAGCGAGGTCTGCATGCGGGCAAGGAAGGGGAAGCGGAAGGACTGCAGGAGGAGGAAGATTCCACCGGGGATCCGGCAGGCCGCGTTCAGGATGCGGCCCTGGATGCCGGGCGGGTAGTTGTCCAGCGCCTCGCAGGAGGTCAGGACGAGCCGGGCGAGCCGTTCGTCCCGTACGCCGACGAGGAGTTGGGCCGTGCCGGTGTCGTTCTGGACGAGGGTGACGTCCGGCAGGTCCAGGCGGTCCATGAACTCCGCCAGCAGCCGGGCGATGCCGTGCGCGGAGAGATCCGCGTCCGGCCGCATGGGGCGCCGGTGGCTGCCCAGGGGCAGCACGGGGACCACGACACGGAAGTCGGGGCGCAGGGCGGAGACGACGTCGGCCCAGACCGAGTCGTCGAAGCCGAGGCCGTGGGCGAGGACCACGACGGGCCCGTCACCTCCGGTGTCCTGGTAGTCGATGGTTCCCGCGCTCAGCTCGATCTCCGGCATGCCCGTGCCTCCGCTTTCGGTCGGCCGCCCCGACAGTGGCTCTAGATAGATCGTTCTAGTGACAGAATAGGCGCCGACCGCCCTTTGGCAACAGCGGCTTCCCGGAGGTGCCACCGTGAGCGACGGCAAGGCCATCAGCACGCATGAGACCCGCCAGCGCATCGTGCACGCGGGCACCGAGCTGTTCCGGCGTTCGGGCTACACCGGCACCGGGATGAAGCAGATCGCCGAGGCCGCCGAGGCGCCCTTCGGCTCGATCTACCACTTCTTCCCCGGCGGGAAGGCCCAGTTGGGCGAGGAGGTGATCCGCACCTCGGGGGCCGCGTATCTGGACCTGATCACCACGCTCATGGAGCCGTACGAGGACCGGGTGGCAGCCACCGCCGACGCCTTCGCCGCCGCGGCCGACACCCTCGCCGAGCTGGACTTCGCCGACCCCTGTCCCATCGCGACGGTCGCCATGGAGGTCGCCGGCACCAACGACACGCTGCGGCGGGCCACTTCGGAGGTCTTCGACAGCTGGATCGACCACCTCGCCGCCTACTACGCCCAAGGCGGCATGCGCGAGCCCGCCGCCCGGGAGACGGCGAGCTCGGTCATCGCCCTGCTGGAGGGCGCCTTCATGCTGGGGCGGGCCGCGCGCAGCACCGAACCGGTGCGGACCGCGGGCACGGCGGCCGCGGCGATCGTACGAATGGCCCTGGCCGCGGAGTGAGCCGACGCGGCCGTCAGGTGCGCCGGTGCGCCCGGTAGAGGTCGCGGAGCAGGGCGATCTCGGCTCCGTGGTGCAGCACTTCCTGGTTGACCCACCACACGATGTCGAGGAAGGGCTCCTCCGCGTCGCTGCCGTACGGATAGGTGCAGTACCCGACCGTGTCCAGCGCCGCGTCGTCGACGCTCAGCAGTGCCTGGCGCCAGGCGGCGGCGCCGGTCTCGAAGGCCGCGACCGCGCCGGCGGCGTCCCCGCTGACCGGGTGGTTCTCCCGGGTCGCCGAGCGGCTGCCGACGGTGTGGTCGGCGCGCAGGGACAGCGTCTCGGTGAGGTGGCTCAGCCGCCAGGCCAGGGTCGTGACGGGCGGTGGCCAGGGGTGCGGGTACGGCGCGGCGTCCCGCCCCCACGGGCCGCCGCCGGCCAGGAAGGCCGCCCGTGGTCCCGGCCCGTCGGCGCGTCGTCTGACCGACCAGCAGCCCGGCACCGGTTCCCAGAAGTACTCGTCGTCGGTCATGGGCTCGACCCTGGTCTGCCCGCCGTCGCCGCTGTCCATGAGCGGCCCGGCCAGCCGGCGCAGCAGCCGCTCCCCCGCGAAGTCGAACTGGTCCAGCAGCGGAACCAGTCGGGGTGGTGTGGTCGTCATCGGACACTCCTCTCCGCAGGGGCCGACTCCTGTTCGGGCCGGTACGGCGCCCCGTGCGGGGCGGGCTTCCGCCGACCGGCCGGCCTGACGCAGCCGCCCCGCGGCCGCGCCCCTTCGGCGGCTGGCCGCGGGCCGCGTACCGGTCGGTTGCCGCTACCAGCGCCTCCGCCACGCCGGGCGCACCGGCATTGTGGCCGGTGTCGTCCACGATCACCAACTTGCTGTCGGGCCGGGCATGTTGGGGGCGCCACACGATGCCGAGGAGATTGCCGAAGTCGAGGCTTTCCTGGACGAGGGTCCCGGGGACGCCCTTGAGCAGGTGGGCGTCGCGCAGCACCACTCCTTCGTCGTCGCCCTCGCCGAGGAAGTGGTCGTTGCCCCAGTAGTGCGTGACGGTGCGGGCGAAGTCCATGCGGAAGACCGGGTCCTCGTAACGGGCGACGGAACGCGGTGGCGCCGGGATCGTGGCGGTCTCCCAGTCGGTCCAGGCCCGCGCGGCCCGTTCCCGCACCTCGGGGTCGGGTGATTCGAGCAGCCGGCTGCAGGCGGCGGCGAGGTTGCCGTCGCGCTCACCGCCGGCCACCTGGGACCGGAACGCGGCGGGCTTGCCGTAGGGGTTGCCGCAGGTCTCCCAGTAGACGTGGTTGCCGTCGCCCACGTCGAGCATGCCGTGCGCGTACGGTTCGGTCTCCGGATAGAGGGCCATCCGGGCACCCCAGCGCCCTCCCGGGCGCCCGTAACGGCTGATCCACGACATGCGTGGCGTCCGGATCACCCCGCCCTTCGGGCCCGAGCCGTCGTACTGCGTCTGTCGTAGGACGCGGTACTGCGCTCTCCGCGGTGTCCTTCACCGCTCCGCCGCCGTTGGTCATGGGTGGCATCTGTCGCGGAAGCGCCCCGGAATTGTCCGTGATCGGTAACAGCCGGATCCCGCGATCAACCCCGGCCGTCCTGACAGATGCACGGAACACGGGTGCACAAGAGCACAGGGACACGGCACGGAACGGGGCGGGGCATGTCGCGGCACAATGGGCGGGGTTGGTACGGCCGGATGCTTGCGGCGGCGGTCGGGGTCACCGCGGTGGCGGCCGCCACGTCGGTGTGGAGCGCGCAGGCGGGCCAGCCGGACGGCGGTTCGGCCGGTGCGGCTGCCCCGGCCCGGCACGCCGCGCCACGGACGGTGACCGTGTCCGCCGAGATCGCCCATGCCTCGGAGGCGGGCGAGCACGCGGTCAACATCACCATCGACGACGGCCCGGACCCGGTCTGGACCCCGCAGGTGCTCCAAGTGCTGCGCGAGAACGGCGTGAAGGCGACGTTCTGCATGATCGGCCCGCAGGCCCAGGCACACCCGGAGCTGGTCCGGCAGGTGGTGGCGGCCGGGCACCGGCTGTGCGACCACACGGTGTCGCACGACACGACGATGGACAAGAAGTCCGAGGCCTACCAGTCGCAGCAGATCCTGGAGGCCCAGCAGCAGATCACCCAGGCGTCCGGCGGGGTACGGCCGGTGTACTACCGGGCTCCGGGCGGCGCCTTCACCCCGTACAGCCGGCATCTGGCGGCCGCGCACGGCATGCGTCCGCTCGGCTGGAACGTGGACTCCAAGGACTTCGAGCGGCCGGGCACGGGCGCCATCGTCGCCACCGTCCAGCGGGAGCTGACGAACGGGCCGACGATCCTCTTCCACGACGCGGGCGGCGACCGCTCGCAGACGGTGGCCGCGCTGCGCACCCTGCTGCCGTGGCTCAAGCAGCAGGGCTACTCCTTCGGTTTCCCGGTGCGCTGAACGGGCTCTCCGGGAAGGCGATCAGGCCGCGAGCGACACCGGGGTCGGTGAAGGTGACCGGCCGGCCGCCCGATGTCGTGGCGGTACGGCCGTGTCCGGCCAACCGCCGGTGAACCCCGGGGGAAATCTTGGTCATCGAAGTACTGGGACGACTGTTCGGATCCGGAGGGGTGCCTACCATGAGGCCGCTGCGTACTACGTCGTCCCGGAAAGGCTCGCCATGCCGTTGCCTCGCCTCGGCACGCGGTCCGCTCGTCTCCGGACGGCGCCCGCCGTGTTCGTCGCCCTCGCCGCGGCCCTCGCGGGCACGCTGGTGGCGCACTCGCTCGGCGGCCGGCCCCACGGCGGGACCGCCGGCGCCCCGTCGGGGCACGTCGTCATCGACGTGTCGGAGAGCCACTGCGGCCGCGGCTGGACCCGGCCCGAGCCCGGGGTGCGCACCTTCGACCTGTACAACTCCTCCGACGGCGCCGCCGAGGTCTACCTGGAGGACCCGGCCAGCCGGCTGGTGTACGGCGAGGTGGAGGGCATCGGGCCCGGTACGACACGACAGTTGACGGTCCGGCTCGGCCAGGGGACGTACGCCTTCAAGTGCGTGCCCGACGACGCCGACGCCGTCACCGGCCCCACCGTGCACATCACCGGCGGACAGCGCGGCCCGGGCGCCGCGCCGGTCTCGGAGCACGACCTGATCCCGCCCACCCTCTCCTACCAGAAGTGGATCGGCACCGGGCTGGGGGAGGTCGTCCGGCTGACGACGAAGCTCAAGGACGCGATCGACCGGGGCGACCTCGCCGCCGCCCGATCGGCCTGGCTGCCGGCGCATCTGAAGTACGAGCGGCTGGGCGCGGCGTACGACGCCTTCGGGGGCGCCGACGCGGCGGTCAACGGCACCGACGCCGGCCTGCCGGGCGGGGTGCACGACAAGGGCTTCGCCGGGTTCCACCGTGTCGAGTACGGGCTGTGGCACGGTGAGCCGGCCGACGGGCTGCGCGCCCCGGCGACGGCGCTGGTGAAGGCGGTGACCGGACTGCGGGACAACTGGTCGCAGACCCGTATGGACCCCGCCCAGCTGGGGCTGCGCGCGCACGAGATCCTGGAGAACACCGTGCAGTTCGAGCTGACCGGCCGCACCGACTACGGCAGCGGCAGCAACCTCGCCACGGCCCGCGCCAACCTCGACGGCACCCGCGAGGTGCTGTCCCGGCTGAGGCCCCTGCTGGCCACCCGGTACGCCGCACTTCCGGAACTCCAGAAGGAGTTGGACCGCGCCCAGCACACCCTCGACGGGTTCCGTCACGGCGGATCCTGGACCCCGCTGGACCGTCTCACCCGCACCCAGCGCGAGGATGTGAACGCGGTGCTCGGCGACCTGGTCGAGCGCCTGGCGTCGGTGGCCACCCTGTGCGACCCGCGGAGGACCGTGTGAGCGACCCTCCAGTCACCGCCGAACGACCCGACGGCCTGGGCCGGCGCGGCTTCCTGCGCGGTGCCGCGCTGGCCGGTGCCGGGCTCGCCACCGGTGCCGCCGCCCCGGCGGCGGCACCGGCAGCCGCGACGGCGTCCGTCGCCCCCTTCCACGGTGTCCACCAGGCCTCGGCCATCGCGACGCCGCGCCGCTGTTGCGTGTTCGCCTCCCTCGACGTGACCGCCGAGAACCGGGCCGAACTCACCGACCTGCTGCGCACGCTCACCGACCGGGCCCGCTTCCTCACCTCGGGCGGTACGCCGTCCCCGGTGGGCATCACCGCCCCGCCCGCCGACTCGGGCGTCCTCGGCGACCGGCTGCCTGCCGGTCGACTGGCCGTCACCGTCGGCGTCGGCGCCTCGCTCTTCGACGACCGGTTCGGGCTGGCCGCCCTCCGGCCCCGGCGGCTGACCGCCATGCCCGCCTTCCCCGACGACGACCTCCAGCCCGACTGGTGCCACGGCGACCTCAGCCTCCAACTGCACGCCGACGAACCGGACACCGCCCTGCACGCCCTGCGCGACATCGCCCGGCACACCCGGGGCGCCGCGCAGGTCCGCTGGCGCCTGGACGGCTTCTCCAGCCCGCCCCGGCCCTCCGGCACCCCGCGCAACCTGATGGGGTTCAAGGACGGCACCGCGAACCCGGACGCCACCAGTACCCGCGAGATGGACCGCCTGGTGTGGGTGGGCAAGGGCATGGGCGAGCCGGACTGGGCGGTCGGCGGCAGCTACCAGGTCGTACGGCTGATCCGGATGCTGGTGGAGTTCTGGGACCGGGTCTCGCTCAGCGAGCAGGAGCGGATGTTCGGCCGCGCACGCTCCTCCGGCGCGCCCCTGGACGGCGACCACGAGCACGACACGCCGAAGTACGCCGACGACCCCAAGGGTGACGTCATCCCGCTGGACGCGCACATACGGCTCGCCAACCCGCGCACCCCGGCCACCGCCGACCAGCGCCTGCTGCGCCGCGCGTACAACTACGACCGGGGCATGGACGCCAACGGCAACCTCGACATGGGCCTGCTGTTCTCCTGCTACCAGCAGGACCTGAAGCGGCAGTTCGAGACGGTGCAGCACCGGCTGGCGGGCGAACCGCTCACCGACTACATCAGCCCGTTCGGCGGCGGCTACTTCTTCGCGCTGCCCGGCGTACGGGACGCCCAGGACTGGTACGGACGCGCCCTGTTCGGCTGAACCTGTCCGGACAACTCGGCCTGCCGGATGGGTCAATACACAGTCAAGTTTTGCCCTAGCATCCCTGACTCGGTGTTCACCCGCGCGCCATCATGGCTCCGCCGACGCGCCCCGCAACGGGCGCAGCATCCCTGCTCGTACGACGCACAGACGTTCTGTCCGGAGGGGTTAACCACCATGGCCAGCAGAGGAAGACGAGCCGCGATGCGGAGCCTGGGCGCACTCGCGGGAGCCGCGGCGCTCACCGTGCTCGGCAGCAACGCGCCCGGCTGGGCGGCGGCGCCCGCCGCGGCGCCGGGCGGGCACTCCTCGACCGCGACGCCGATCAAGCACGTCGTCGTGCTCTTCGACGAGAACATCTCCTTCGACCACTACTTCGCCACGTACCCGAAGGCCGCCAACACCGACGGCACGAAGTTCACCGCGTCGAAGAACACCCCGAAGGACATCGACACCCTCGCGCACGCCGGGCTGCTGACGAAGAACCCGAACCAGTACGCGCCGAAGCGACTGTCCCCGTCCCAGGCGATGACCTGCGACCAGAACCACAACTACGGCGCCGAGCAGTACGCCGCGAACGGCGGCAAGGCCGACCAGTACGTGCAGAACACCGAGGTCGACAAGTGCAGCGGCGGCCTGTTCGGCGAGCCCGGCCTGGTCATGGACTACTACGACGGCAACACCGTCACCGCGCTGTGGAACTACGCCCAGCACTACTCCCTGTCCGACCGCAACTTCAGCTCCGTCTACGGCCCCTCCACGCCGGGCGCGCTGAACCTGATCTCCGGTCAGACGCACGGCGTGATCTCCATGGACCCGTCCAGCGGTACGGAGAACCCGAAGCAGACGTCGACGCCCGACGCCTACACGGTGAAGTCCCCCGACGCCAAGGGCGTGGGCACGGTCATCAACGACCCCGACCCGGCCTACGACGACTGCTCCGACAAGGACCACACCAGCACCAACGCGCTGGCCTCGCTGCAGGGCAAGAACGTCGGTGACCTGCTCAACGCCAAGAAGGTCAGCTGGGGCTGGTTCCAGGGCGGCTTCCGCCCGTCGACCGCGTGGAACGGCACGTCCGGCTCCTACGCCAAGTGCGACACCACCCACACCAACCTGGGCGGCGCCGCCGTGACGGACTACAGCCCGCACCACAACCCGTTCTCGTACTACAAGTCGACGGCGAACCCGCACCACCTCGCGCCGAAGAGCGTCTCCGAGATCGGCCACAACGGTCAGGCCAACCACAACTACGACCTGACCGACTTCTCCGCCGCGCTGAAGGCGGGCAAGCTGCCGGCCGTCAGCTTCGTCAAGGCCGGTGAGTACCAGGACGGCCACGCCGGCTACTCCGACCCGACCGACGAGCAGCACTTCCTGGTGAACCAGATCAACGCGATCCAGAGCTCGCCGCAGTGGAAGTCCACCGCGATCGTGGTCGCCTACGACGACTCCGACGGCTGGTACGACCACGCCTACGTCGCCCCGCGCAACGGCTCCACGGACACCTCGCTCGGCTCCAACGGCAAGGCCACGGACAGCCCGGCCTGCCAGGAGGGCCCGAAGGCGTCCGGCGGTTACGCCGACCGCTGCGGCCCCGGCACCCGCCAGCCGCTGCTCGTCATCTCCCCGTACAGCAAGGTCAACAAGGTCGACCACAGCCTGACGAACCAGGCGTCCATCACCCGGTTCATCGAGGACAACTGGCGCACCGGCCGCGTCGGCGACCACTCCTTCGACGCCACGGCCGGCTCCCTCGCGGGCATGTTCGACTTCCGGCACCCGAACAACAAGCAGGTGCTGCTGAACTCCGACGGCTCGGTCCAGCACGTCGGCCCGATCGAGCACGTCGCTCCGGTGTCCACCAGCATCACCCCGGGCCCGGCGATGCAGAACACGGCCGCGACGACGGACGCCTCCGGCTTCCCGACCCTCCCGGTCGGTCTCGGCGTGGGCGCCCTGCTGGCCGCGGGTGCGACCGGCACGTACCTGACGCTGCGCCGCAAGCAGCAGGCCTGATCCCGCGGTCCCGCTCACAGCGACGCGCCCCCGGTCGGTGACCGGGGACGCGTTCGCGTCCGATGGCGCCGTGCGGCGCGTCACCTGCCGAAATGGGTGGCGGGCTCGGCGGCCGTGATGTTGAGATGGCACGGTGCTACGAGAGTTTTCGATCGTCGTGGACCGGAGCAACCACCAGTACGCGCCGACTCCCTGGGAGCAGGAACCGTGGCGGGCCTCGGCCCTCGACTGGGTGGCGGAGCAGCTCGCCGCGCACGGCCTGCGGGCAAGCGGTGAGTTGCGGGTGCGGCTGCGGCCGTGGTCCGTGCTGGTGAGGGTGCCCGTCCAGGAGCGGGAGGCCGTCTGGTTCAAGGCGAATCCACCGGCCAGCGCCTTCGAGGGGCCGTTGACCGCCGCACTGGCCCGCTGGGTGCCGGAGCATGTGCTCCGGCCGCTGGCCGTCGACGCCGAGCGTGCCTGGGTCCTGCTGCCCGACGGAGGAGAGCTGTTCCGCGATGTGCTCGCCCGGGAGCCGGTCGAGCCGCGGACCTGGGAGGAACTGCTGCGCCAGTACGCGTGCCTGCAGCGGACCCTCACTCCGCACGCGCGGGAGATCGAACAGCTCGGGGTGCCCGCCACACGGACCCCCGACCTGCCCGAGACCTTCGACGAACTGCTCACGCGGAGCACCGCGTTGCCCCGGGAGGCACGCGAGCGGCTGGAGCGGCTGCGACCCCGGCTCACCGACTGGTGCGCCGAACTCGCCTCCCTCGGCGTCGAGGACACCCTCGACCACGCGGACCTGCACGACGGCCAGCTGTTCCGTCCGGCGCCGGGCCGGTTCACCTTCTTCGACTGGGGCGACGCGGTCGTCTCGCATCCGTTCTGCAGCCTGCGGGTCCCCGCCGAGAAGGCTTGCGCACGGTACGGGCCGCAGGTCCTGGCGCGGCTCCTCGACGCCTACCTGGAGCCCTGGACGGGCGCCGGCCGCACGTCCGCGGACCTGCGCCGTGCCGCCCGTCTCGCCTGGCGCCTGAGCATCCTGGGCCGCGCCGCGTCCTGGGGCCGCACGTTCCCCGACCCGTCGGGCACCAACCCCGGCGCCGAGCAGAGCTCCAAGTCGCTGCTGGGGATCTTCGACGACCCACCGTTCTCATAGCGCGTCGGTGGGCCCGGGCGTGAGAGCGCGAGAGCTCCCGTTCCGGGACCTGCGTACCGAACCGGTTCGCATCGTCGACGAGCGCGCGGTCAGCGGACCCACGGACCGGGCAGCTCTGCGCGAATCGTTTCGAGATCGGCAGCCGTACGCCCACGCGCGTGGATCCAGGACCGGTCCCCGATGCCGTCCCGGCGCACCAGCCGCCCGGGCGCCGCGTACCAGCGCACCGGCGAGTCGTCCGCGCTCGCCCACATGGGATGGTCGGGCAGGTCCACCCGCGCATAGCGGGCGCGGAGGTTCGGCAGCAGCGCGTCCGGGAGCTCGCAGGCGTCGTACAGGCTGTCCGCCTCCGCCCCGAAGAGCGACTCGCTCAGCACGAGTTCCACCCAGGCCAGGGACATCCGATCGAGGAACGGCATCCATCCCTCCCGCGATTCCACCACCACCGGCGGATCCGGCTGCTCGATCTGGTCCAGGGGAATCCCCCAGTACGCGCAGTCCTGGTTCTCCCGCCGGAAGACCAGGACACGGTTCAGGGCATCATCGACGTAGAGCCCCGACGGCGGCACCAGGGGATCCTGCCGCCGGGTCAGGTCGTCCCGCCGGCCGAAGAGCGCGAAACCCTCACGCAAGGCAGCCGGGAGCTCGAAGCCCAGATCAGCCTCCGCAGCCGCCAACTCGTCCTCGGCACAACCGTCTTCCCCTCGCAGCCGGCACCCCATCCATGCGTCGGCGAACCAGCGCACGAAGTCCCAGGCCCGGGAGCGGGTTCGCAGCCCGTGTCGCAGCATCACCGACACGTCAGGACCGTCAGGCATGCCCAGGACGCTATCGCCTCCCTCGGCGGGCCGACAGCGCGAGTCGACGCCCGTGCCCGTTCACACTCGCCGCCCCCGTGCCGCGCGACACTGGGCCGTATGACCCGGACTCGTGTGCCCGCCGCTCCCCCGCCCGGCCGCCGTACCGTGCTGGCGGCCCTCGCCGGTGCCGCGCTCGGCGCTGCGGGCTGTTCCGGCCGTAGGGCGCCGGCCGCACACCCGTCCCATACGCCCACTGCCGCACACCCGTCCCAGCGGTCCTCGACCGGCACCGGATCGCCGTCACCCTCCCCCGCCCTGCCGCGCACCACCCCTTGGCGGCCCACGTCCGCCGAGGTCCAACCCGCCGCGAAACTGCGCGCCGTGCAGCTGGTGGAGGCGATCGGCGCCTGGGCCGGCGGGCACGGCGGCGCGGCGGCGGCACGGGCCAGGGTCGCGGCGCTCGGCCTGCCGACGGCACTGGCCGGCCAGGCCGGGCCGCTGCTGCCGACGGCCGACCAGGCGGCGCTGCAGGTAGTGGACGCCCAGTACGGCGGGATCCTGTCCCGGTCGGCCAGCGTGCTGGTGGTGTGCCGGCAGTGGACCCGGCGCGCCGGCACGGTGAGCGCCGGCGGGACGACGGTCGACGTGCGCCTCTCCCGGTCGGGATCCGGCTGGACGGTCGACGCCCTGCATCCGGCGCACCCGGGGCCGGCCGCCCGGTCGCCTGCGCCGGACATCCGGAGCGTGCTGTCCGACGACCGGATCGTGCTGCCGCCCGCCGCCGTGGCCGACCTGCGCAGTGGTCAGGTGCACACCAGTGTGGCGAAGGCGATGCTCGCGCTGGCGCGGACGTACCGGCTGGAGGTGAGCGTCGTCCGGTCCGGGCATCCGCTGAACGTGTTCGGCACCGGCCGGCCCAGTGACCATCCGCGGGGCCGGGCCTTCGACGTGTGGCGGATCGACGGCCACGCGGTCGTCGATCCGGCGACCCCCCGGAGCCTGGTCGAGCGGTTCATGCGGGACGCGGCGGCCGCCGGGTCGTACAACGTGGGCGGTCCGGTGCTGCTGTCGGGCGGCAGTGCCGGTCAGTTCTTCAGCGACGCCACCCATCACGACCACGTGCACATCGGCTTCCGCACCTGACCGCACCCACGGCATCACCCGTTCGGCCGTATATCCGCCGGCCCGGCCGGACGCGCTCGCGTGGCCTGCCGACCGGTGTTCCCGCGACTCTCGCGGGTTGCGCAGGTCGCGCGGGCGCCGGAACGCTGGAGCCGACACACATCCGGGAGGTGCAGTGGCTCCGGCGCACGACACCACGCCGTCGGACGGCCTCGGCCGCCGGCGTTTCCTCGTCCTGTCCGCGGGGCTGGGCCTGGGCATGGCCGCCGCGTGCACGGCGGCCCCGCCGCATCCGCACTCCACCAGGGCTCCGGCCGGGCGGCTGCGGCCCGAGGCGGAGCGGGACGCCCCGGGCACCGCCGACTGGCGTCTGGCCTCCACCGGCCCGCCGGACGCGGTGGCCGGCTACACGGACCGGGTGAGTGTGATCCCGGGCGAGCAGTTCGGACTGCATGTGTCCACCACCGCCGCCGCGTTCCGGGTCTCGGCGTTCCGGGTCGGCTGGTACGGCGGCAAGCAGGCCCGCAGGATTTGGGCGTCCGGGCGCATACCCGGCCGCGCCCAGCCGGCGCCGCGCGTGCTGTCCGCCACCCGCACGGTGCTCGCCGACTGGCCGGTGACGCTGCCGGTGGACACCTCGGGCTGGCCGGAGGGCGCCTATCTGCTGCGGCTGGAGGCGGACACCGGCCACCAGCGGTACGTTCCGCTGATCGTCCGCTCCACCGACGGCACGGGCCGTACGGTCCTGCTGCACGCCCCGGCCACCTGGCAGGCGTACAACCGCTGGGGCGGCAGCAGCCTCTACAACGGCGCGTCCGGAGCCTATGCCACCCGCTCGCTCGCGGTGAGCTTCGACCGCCCCTACGACGGTGAGGGCGCCGAGAAGTTCCAGGTGTACGAGTGGGCGCTGGTGGTGCTGGCCGAGCGGCTCGGCATCCCGCTCGCCTACACCACGGGCATGGACGTGCACCGGGATCCCGCGGTGCTGCGTGGCGCGCACGCCGTCGTCTGCCTGGGCCACGACGAGTACTGGACGCCGGAGCAGCGGGCCCATGTGACCGCCGCCCGGGACGCCGGTACGAACCTCGCTTTCCTCGGCGCGAACACCTGCTTCCGCCGGGTCCGGCTGGAGGCCGGGGAGGGTGCGGACAACCGTACGGTGGTCTGCTACAAGACGGCCTACCGCGCCGACCCCTGCTTCGGCTCGCAGCCGGCCCTGGTGACCACCGACTACCGTCTCCCGCCCGCCGCGGATCCGGAGTCCTCCCTGACCGGCGTGCTCTACGAGGGCTATCCGGTCGACGCCCCCTATGTCGTCGGGGCCGCCGACCACTGGCTGTACGAGGGCACCGGCGCACGCTCCGGCGACGCCTTCGCCCATCTCGTCGGTGTGGAGTACGACCGGATCACCCCCGGCGCTCCCACCCCGGAGCCGCTGGAGATCATCGCGCACTCCCCGCTGGTCTGCGGCGGGCGGGCCAGCCACAGCGACACGGCGTACTACACGGCCTCCAGTGGCGCCGGTGTGTTCGCGAGCGGCACCATGCGCTGGGTGGAGGGCTTGGTGGCCGGGACCGGCATGCTGGGGCGTGACCACGGCATGGACGCCCGTACCCGCGCCTTCGTGACCCGCACCACGGAGAACCTCCTGCGCACCTTCGCGAAGGGCCCCGCGGCCCGGCACGCCCCGCCGCCGCGCGCCAACGTCCGCTCGGTGTACGGGGCCTGACGTCGGTCAGTCCGTCGCGTTGTGCCGTCCGCCCGACCGCAGATGGTCCCTGCGTGCGTTGTTGTAGATCCGCAGGAGATGCTTGGCGACGGCACAGGCCGCGCCGTCGGCATGGCACTGACGACAGGTCCGCACGTGCTGCTCATAGGTGAGGCGCGCGTTTTCCAACGCGTCGTTGAGAGAAGACATGGACATCTCCGGGCAGGGCGCGTCCAGGGACCGCGCCAAGTTGACTGACTGGTAACCCGGAACAAAGCTGATCATGTTACTGGCGGTACTGGGAAACCCGTACAGACGGTCACCGCTGAGCCCGGTCCGAGCGGCCCCCGGCTCGCCGGTCAGCGGCCTGCGTCCTTCAGGAGTGCGCGCGCATGGTTCATGAAGGCGGCCAGCCCCACCTCGAAGGCGCGGTCGGCCCGGCCCTCGCCCACGGCGGCGAGCGCCTCCGCGAGATGCGGGGTGGGTATGCGGTCCGTCAGCTCCCACATCGTCTCCGGTGCGGCGAGATCGAGGGCGGAGCCGAGCACCAGGTTCTCCAGGGCGATGATCAGCGGCATGATCTCGGCCCGGTCGAAGCCGGCGTCGAGAAGAAGGCTCACCGCACGCTCGTACTGCTCCAGCACCCGCGGTGCGCGCACCGGCGAGGTCATAGGCAGGGGGATCGTCCGGGGGTGCGCGGCGAACGCGGCGCGGTAGGAGCGGGCCCAGGCCTGGACGGCCGTGTCCCAGGGCGTCAGTTCGAGGGTGCCCGGGTCGATCGCCCCTCGGGCCGGGCGGGCGTGGCGCCCACCGGATCGAGCACATCGAGACCGCTCTCGATGAACTCCTGCCGCGCTGCGCCGAGTTGGGGGTCGCGGCCTCCCTGCAGCCGCCGCACACCGGGTACACGCGCGACGGCGGCGGCGACGAGTGGTCCCGCCGGCTGGGCGACGAGCGGGCCGCCCGTGCCTGGCGGCTGAGCGATCTGCGGGAGGCGGGCGCCACGCTCGCCCTCGGCTCGGACTGGCCCATCGCGCACTACGACGTCCGGGCCGTGCTGGCGACGG
Source organism: Streptomyces sp. NPDC031426 (assembly GCF_055581585.1). Classification (NCBI taxonomy): domain Bacteria; kingdom Bacillati; phylum Actinomycetota; class Actinomycetes; order Kitasatosporales; family Streptomycetaceae; genus Streptomyces; species Streptomyces sp. NPDC031426. Next base: position 497,510 of record NZ_JBVIJE010000002.1, on the reverse strand, counting down.
CCCGCCGGCCCAAGGGCGCCGCGGCTCGCCGGCCGGGCCTGACGCCGTTGCAGGCGCTGGAGGGCTGCACCAGCCACGCGGCGGCCGCCGCCGGCGAGGCCGAGGTGGCAGGCCGGGTCGCGCCCGGCTGCCGGGCCGACCTCACCGCGCCGGCCGTCGACCCCGTGCACGCGCCCGGCGACGAACTCGCCGAGTCCCCGGTGGCGTTGACTGTCACCGGCGGGCACGTGGTGCACCGGGGCTCCTGACACCGGGGCGTCTGACGGCGCCCGTCAGCGGCGGGTCAGCGCGCGGTCAGCGGCTCCTGCCACTGTTCTTCCTGTGACCGGCACGGGACACCGGATCCGGTCACAGGGAGAGGTGCCCGGAGTGGTTGATCGGGGACCAGCGAGCTCGGCTCACGGTCGGGCCCCTCAGGGGCCCACGCAGGTTCGAATCCTGCCCTCTCCGCTCGGCTGCTCGACGCCGCGGACCCGGGGGCTATGATCATCACAGCATCGCGTGCCGGTCACCGGCTGGGTGAGGCATGGAGGTGCCAGGACATGCCCTGGAGGCATTCCTTGTCGGTCGAGTTCAACCACACCATCGTTCATGCCCGGGACAACCGGGAGTCCGCCGAGTTCTTCACCGGTCTGCTCGGTCTGGAGATCACCGCGGAATGGGGCCCGTTCATCGGGGTCGCCCTGGCGAACGGAGTCACTCTGGACTTCGCCACCATCCCCGAGCAGCACATCACGCCCCAGCACTACGCCTTCCTGGTGTCCGAGGAGGAGTTCGACGCCGCGTACGCGCGGATCGTCGACCGCGGCATCGAGCACTACGCCGACCCGCATCAGAAGCAGCCCGGCACGATCAACCACAACGACGGCGGCCGCGGCGTGTACTTCATGGATCCGGTCGGCCACGCCATGGAGCTGATCACCGTCCCCTACGGCGGCCGGCCTGCCTGACCGGCGCGCTTCACCTGCCGAATCCCTCCTTCTTGACGAGGTCGAGGAAGCGCGGCGTGCCCTCGGTGGTACGCACGTCGAGAAAGGCGCGCGCATGCCCCTCGGCGACGGCCTCGCGCACGAGCGCGTGCGCGAGGTCGGCCCGGGAGGTGAATCGCCCGGGCAGCCGGCCGGGGGCCACCCGGTAGTCGCTGACCTCGCTCGTGTCGAAGAGGCCGGCCGGAGCACCGTCCAGTCGTGACCGCTCGCGCGCACGATCTCCTCCATGCGGCGCATGTCGTCGTAGACCGTGCGCCCGACGACCCGCACGAAGAAGGGTTCGAGCACCTTCCGGAAGAAGACGCCCTCGCCGGGTGCCGGCACGTCGAACAGGACGGTGGAGCTGACGCACACCAGGCGCCGGACGCCGTGCCGGGTCATGGCCCGGCTGATGTGGGCGAGGCCCGTCGAGTAGACGGTGACCGGGGCGCGGCCGTACGGGACGCCGAGCGTGGAGATCACCGCGTCGTGGCCGGGGACGACACGGTCGACCGCCGCCCCGTCCAGGACGTCGGCCTCCGCGACCGTGAGGCGGGGGTGGTCGAGCGGGAAGGCGTCGGGGTGGCGGGTCACGGCGGTGACGGTGTGTCCGGCGGCGGTCGCCTGCTCGGTGACCTGCCGTCCGGTCGGCCCGTTCGCGCCGAAGACGACGAGTCGCATGGGCTGCTCCTTCGCTGCGTGGTGCTGCTGCCGTGGACCGAGAGGGCCGGGAGGGCGGCGAGTGTGACAGCGTGGGCGCAGGATGAGACGTACGGCACAGATCCGCCCCCGATGTCACACTCCGGAGCCCCGGCCCCTCTGGGTAGGCAGACGTCGTGAGGAGATGCCATGGCCGACAACCGGACGCCCGCGGGGACGGACGCCGCCACCCAGGCGTTCCTCGACCACCGCGAGCTGCTGTTCGCGGTGGCGTACAACATGCTTGGCTCCGTCACCGACGCCGAGGACGTGCTGCAGGAGACCTGGCTGTCCTGGGCGGGGCGGTCGGGTGCCGGGGAGGCGGGGCAGGCTGCGGAGATCGAGCATCCGCGGGCCTATCTGGTGCGGATCGCCGTGCGGCACGCGCTCGCGCGGCGGGCGCGCATCGCCCGGCGGCGCGAGACCTACGTCGGGCCATGGTTGCCGGAACCCCTCCTCACGGACGGCCCTGCCGGTCCGGCGGCCGGCGAGGACGCGGCCGAGGGCGCGGTGCGCGCCGAATCGGTGTCCCTGGCGATGCTGGTCGTGCTGGAGACCCTGACGCCGCTGGAGCGGGCGGTGTTCGTCCTGCACGAGGTGTTCGGCTACGCGCACACCGAGATCGCGGACATCCTCGGCCGCAGCCCCGCGGCCGTACGGCAGCTCGCGCACCGCGCCCGGTCCCATGTGCGCGCCCGGCGCCCCCGCTATCAGGCCCATCCCCGGGTCCGGCGGCAGGCGACGGAACGGTTCGTGGCCGCCGCGCTCGGCGGGGATCTCGGGGCGCTGCTGGAGATCCTGGCGCCGGAGGCCACGCTGTGGACGGACGGCGGCGGCAAGGCGCAGGCGGCACCACGGCCGATCCGCGGCCGGGACAAGGTGGCACGGGCGCTGACCGGCTACGCCACGCGTGCGGCGGCGGGGCTGGAGTTCCAGCACCGGGACGTCAACGGCGACGCGGCCGTGGTGGTGTTCGAGGACGGCGCCCCGCACGCGGTGATGGTCATGGACCTCGACCCGGACGGCGCACAGGTCCGCGAGGTGTACTTGGTCACGAACCCGGACAAGCTTTCGGCACTGGAGCCGGGTGACCCGCGTCCGAAGGTCTAGCACCGCGCGCGAACGGGACGCCGCCGGAAGCGGCGTCCCGCCGGGAGACCGTCGTACGCCGGGCCGGCTATGGCGTCACGACCGAGCCGCCGAAGGTCACCACGAGGTGCCCGTCCGAGGCGAAGGACCAGCCGAGGGCCCCGGAGTAGGAGGCGCAGCGGGAGCCGTTCCTACCGGTCCAGAACTGGTTGGAGCTGTCGGAGTTGCCGACCGTCTTGTCGTTCGGGCCGCTGACGGCGAAGCGGCACGAGGTGTTGCTGCGGAACACCGAAGTGCCCGCGTCGAAGGCGAAGTTGCGCTCGGTGTTGTCGATGCTCGCGTTGCTGGAGATGGTCATCGTGCCGGGGTTGCTGTTGTAGGTGAACCCGTGGTGGCCGTTCTTGTAGGCGATGTCATGCCGCACGATGTGATTGACCGCGATGCCGTCGCCGCCGAGCTTGTAGCCGTTGCGGCCGCCGTTGGGGTTCTGGGTGCCGTCGGTGAGCGTGCCGTTGCCGTGCGACAGGGAGTACTCGATGGTCACCGGGCCGATGGCGCCCGTGTCGGTCTTGGTGTAGAGGTCCCAGCCGTCGTCGATGTCGTTGTGGGAGACGTCGTAGCGGAACACGTTCCCGGTGCCGGTGGTGAGCTTGGCGGCGAAGCCGTCGGCGTTCTCGCCCTGCCAGTAGTTGGCGTTGAGCTGGATTCCTCGGTTGGACGAACTCGCGCTCTGGCCCGAGAAGTTCAGGACGGGTTTCTCGCCCGGATAGGCGGTGAGGGTGGTGCGGGCGCTGGATGTGCCGTTGCTGCCGGCCGGGATGGTGACCGTCGAGGAGTAGCCGTACGTCCCGCCGCGCAGGTAGATCGTCCCGCCCGGGGCGATACGGCTGATGGCCGAGGTGAGTGTGGTCGGCGCCGACTGTGTGCCGGCCGCGCTGTCGGTGCCGCTCGGCGACACGTACTGCACGGTGGCCGTCGCGGCCTGTGCAGTGGTTCCGGACAGCGCGACGAGCGTGCCGGCGAACAGACCGGCGCGCGCGATGGCTGGAGTGAATTTCGAGGGATCACTCGCCAGGCGCCAGGACCGGGGCCACGATCCGTGCCGCCTCCGCGATCAGCGCGTCGTCCGCCGGCGCGTTCTGGGCGCTCTTGGTCGACAGCACGGTCAGCAGGACCGGTGTCTTCCGGGTCGTCCAGGCCACGCCGATGTCGTTGGCGGTCCCGTAGTCGCCGGTGCCGGTCTTGTCCGCCAGGACCCAGTCGCGCGGAAGTCCGGCGCGGAACCGCGCGGCACTGGTGGTGTTGCCCTTGAGCCAGGTGACGAGCCGCTCGCGGTCGGCGCCGGCCAGGGCCCGGCCCAGGGTCAGCCGCTCGAAGCTGCGGCCGAGTGCCTGCGGGGTCGTGGTGTCGCGCGGGTCGCCGGGGATCGCGGTGTTCAGGTCCGTCTCCCACCGGTCGAGCCGGCTCACCCCGTCGTCCAGCGACCGGAAGAAGCGGGTGAGCCCGGCGGGGCCGCCGATCTGGCGCAGCAGCAGATTGCCCGCCGCGTTGTCGCTGTACTGGATCGCCGCCGCGCACAGGTCCGCCACCGTCATGCCGGTGTCCACATGCTCGGCGGTGCGCGGCGAGTTCGGCAGGATGTCGTGCGGCGGATAGTGGATCACCTTGTCCAGCGGTGCGCAGCCGCCCTGGTCACGCAGGACCGCCGCCGCGGCGAACGCCTTGAACGTCGAACACATCGCGAACCGCTCCCCGGCCCGGTGGGACACGGTCCGCCCGGTGCGGACATTGCGCGCGTACACGCCGAGCCGAGCGCCGTGCCGCCGCTCGAGTTCGGCCAACTCGGCGTCGGCTCCGGGGACTTCGGTCCGGGGAGCCGCAGACGCGGCGGGTGCGGAGACCGCGGTGGCGGCCACGGCCGCGGTGGTGAGGGCGAGGCCCGCCTTGAACAGGCCTCGCCGGGCAAGGAAGTTGGAGTGGTCGGGGCTGGTCATGAGCACAGTCCTCCTGGTCGTCCGTGCCTGATCGCCTTCCTGCGATCTTCGACGGGCACAGCGAAACAGCCGGGCACCGCTCATGTCCAAGAGTCAACTTTTAAGATGCCATGCCTTATTGATATGCGAAGCCGCCTCTCCGACTGCAGAAACACCGGATCATGCGGCCTTGAGTCAGCACCGGATCAGCACGGTGGAGGCCTACGCCTCGCCGAGCCCGGCCGACGGGCCGAGATGGCGCCTGAGCGCGCTACGGATCGGCGGCAGCATGGGCAAGTCGGCCAGGTCGGAGAACGGGATCCAGGCGGAGGCGTCGACGCCGCCATGGCCGATGTGCGTCAGCTCACCGCCTCTCATTTCGACTTCGTAGAGGGCGAAGATGGCATGGAAGTCGATGCCCATGCTCAGCAGGCGGTGTTCGGCGTCCAGATCCAGCAGATGACCGGCTTCGACGTCGTATCCGGTCTCCTCCTTGAACTCGCGCACCACCGTCTCCCGGGGATGCTCGCCGTGTTCGACCTTGCCACCCGGCAGCATCCACCGCCCGTGGTCGTCCTTGGAGGACGGCCCGATCCGCACCATCAGCACCGCGTTCGGCCTCCGCAGGATCCCGTAGGAAGCGAAACGCTGCAACGGCTCGTACGCGATCGTCATTCCGCTCTGGCCTCCGTCATCGGTGACGTTTGGGTCTGTGCTGGATGTCATACCCAGTGCCTTCGATCGGTGTCCATCGTGAACCGCCAGAGCGCCAGTGTGGTGAATGCCGCCCCGAAGGCGAGCAGCGCGCCGGCGTTCGACACCACGTCGGCAACGCCGGCGCCGTCCAGCACTACCTTCCGAAAGCCGCCGACTGCCCAGTACACAGGCGTGAACCTGGCCACCCAGCCGATCCAGCCGGCCATCAGTTCGGTCGGCACCAGAGCTCCGCCGAAGACCGTCCAGGTGAGCGTGACCATCCGCTCCACGGCGAACGCCTGCCGTCTGCTCGGGGAGACCGCGCACAGGGCCAACGCGAAGGAGACCACACAGGCGGCCAACGCCACCATGATCACGAGCAGGGCGAGCAGGGAACCGCGCACCCGCAGGCCGATGGTCAGCCAGCCCAGCACGAACAGGAACGCACACTGGGCCACCACCAGGGCCCCGCACAGCCCCGCCTTGCCCACGACGAGCTCCCAGGTGCGGAGCGGGGACAGCCGCAGGCGCTGCCAGGTGTGCAGGCCGTGCTCGCGGAAATAGGACTCGGTGACCAGACCGGTCATGAAGAAGGAGAACATGCCGGTCATACCCGGCACCGCCAACTGGGCGCCGTCGGCGTGCCGGTAACCGAGCTGGGAGAGCGCGCCTGCGTACAGCGGCTTGATGAAGAGCATGAGCAGACACGGCGTCAGCAGCACCGTCACCAGCGGGGCTGGCTCCCGGCGGAGCCAGGTCGCGTCATGCCGCAGCAGAGCTAGTACGCGTGCCATGAGGAGCCTCCCTCGCCAGGATGTTGAAGTAGGCCCGTTCGAGATCCGCATGGGCGATTTCGACGCCGTGGAGCCTCTCACGGTGATCGGCCAGGCTCTCCAGCGCCTTGACGATGTCGACAGCGGGCTGCGCAGTCGGGAGATAGACGGTGTCGGCCACTGTTCTCGCCCCCGGCCAGGGCATCTCCGGTGCGCCGCCCGCGAAGCGGAGAACCAGTTCGCTTTGGGTGTGCCGGGCGATCAGCTCGTCCACCGTGCCGTCCGCGACGATCCGCCCGTCGGCGAGCACCACCACCCGGGCCCCCAACTCCTCGATCTCGGAAAGGTAGTGCGTGGTGTAGACGACGAGCGCTCCACGCGCCGCCAGCCGTTGCACGACCGCCAGTAGCCGCAGCCGTGTCTGCGGGTCCGCGCCCGCGGTTGGCTCGTCCAGCAGGACGACGTCGGGCCGGTGCACCAGTGCACAGCCCGCGTGAAGCCGGCGCTGCTGCCCTCCGGAGAGTTCCGCCGCGCGCCGACTGCGCTGTCCGGTCAGATCGAGCGCGTCGATCAACTGCTCGACGGACTCGCTCAGCTCTCTGCCGCGCAACCCGCCGAGTGAGCCGAAGAAGCGAAGGTTCTCCTCGACCGTGTGCACCGGGTAGACCGCGATCTCCTGTCCGGCCAGTCCCAGCCGACCGCGCAGCGCGTTCCGACCACTGACCACGTCGGTGCCGAGCACCCGTACCGATCCCCCGTCGGGGCGGAGCAGACCGGCGATGACGGACATCAGCGTGGTCTTCCCCGCCCCGTTCGGACCGAGCACGGCCAGTATCCGGCCACGGTCCGCGGAGAGCGTCAGCTCTCGCAGGGCATGCAGCTCACCGAACGACTTCCGTAGCCGCTCGATCTCCAGGCCTCGTTCCACTAGTCGGCGCGCCGCCCGAGCGACACCAGCATGTCCGAGGAGTTGCGCTCGATGGCCCGCACTGCGACCGGCTCCAGCATCGGCCGGAGCATCGGGATACCGATCTCGAAGTCCACCTCGAGCGTGGCCTCGGTGATCTGCTCCGTAACCCTCGTCACCTGCCAGAAGCCGGAGAACCGCTCCAGGTCTCCGGCCACCTGCTCATAGGTCAGACGCCACTTCGACGGGTCACGGTGCTCCCGCTCGCTCCACTTGAGCACGGACCCCTTGAGGAGCACCTCCCACTCGGTCACCGCCTCAGTGGTTCCGTCGGGCCGGACCTTCTCGGAGAGCACCCGGGTCCTGATCACCGAATCCATGAACGCGGGATAGGACTCGATGTCGCAGATCCTCTTCCACACGTCGTCGGCCGAAGCGATCAGTCGCTCGGATACGGTAACGATCGGCACTTTGCCGTCTCCCCCCTGTATCAGTCCAGTTCACGCTGAGTCCGCCGGGCGGCCGCGTGCAGCTTCTCCGCCACGAATGCCAGTTCCTGAGCCCCGATGAAGGCCGACGGCGTGAACCGCAGGATCGAGGGCGCCGTCAGGCACGGTGTGAGCAACAGGCCCTCCGCCAGGGCGGCCCGCATCATCTCGCCGGCCACGTCCGGCTGCGTGCCGTGCAGCCCGAGCAGTGCGCCCCGGCCGGTGACCTTCACGAACAGTCGGGGCCAGGTGCTGACCAGGTCCGCGAGGATCTCCGCCAGCCGCGCCCCCGCGGTACGGGCCAGACCGGGAACGTCTTCGGCGGCCAGGACCTTCAAGGTCGCCGTGAGCGCCGCAGCGGCCAGCGGGTTGCCCCCGAAGGTGGAGGTGTGCAGCAGCGGGTCCCGATCGTAGGGCTGGAACGCGTCCTCGGTGGCGATCAGCGCCGATACGGGGATCACCCCGCCGCCGAGAGCCTTTCCGGACAGCAGCACGTCCGGGCGGACACCCAGGTCGTCGTGGGCCCAGAACGAGCCGCACCGGCCCAGGCCGCACTGGATCTCGTCGAACACCAGCAGCGAACCGGCCTCGGAGCAGGCCTCACGCAGGGCCGCCCCGTACTCGGGCGCCAGCGGATGGACCCCGCCCTCACCCTGCACCGGCTCCGCGAAGACCGCGGCCGGCCGGTGCCGCCGGATCATCTCGGCGGCACCGTCGGCATCGTCCCGGGGCAGCCGGACCACCTCGGGCAGCAGCGGGCCGAGGCCGTCACGGAACAGCGTGGCGTCGGTCAGGCTCAGCGCGCCGACGGTCTTGCCGTGGAACGAACCCGCCAGATGCGCCAATGGGACGCGTCCCGTGCGGGCCCTGGCCAGCTTGATGGCCGCCTCCACCGCCTCGGCACCCGAGTTGAGCAGCATCACCTTGTCCAGCCCCGACGGGGCGGACGTCGCCAGGTCGGCCGCGGCTCGGGCGTTCTCCGCGTTGGGCAGCGTTCGGGTCGCGCCCGACAGGCGGGTCGACTGCCGCGTCACGGCCTCGACCACCTCGGCACGGCCGTGGCCGAGCAGGAAGACGGAGAAGGAGCCGAGATCGAGGTAGCGCGCACCCGAGCCCGTGGTCACCCAGGAGCCGTCACCGGACACCTCGGGATCCGTCGCCCCCATCAGCCGGAACAGCAGGGCACGTCCCGAGGACTGGTGGTCGCGCACAAGGTCGAGCAGGTCCATCAGGAAGCTCCTTCCGTCGGCCGCTCCGCGAGTTCGAAACTCCATGGCAGACCGAGTGCCCAGCGCCCGAGCAGCTGCCGGGTGGCGAACCGGGTCGGCGGGTGGAAGCGGGCCGCCTGCACGTCCCGGACCAGCCGCGAGGCGGGGCCGGTCGCGGAGTACGACGCGACACCGACCAGCTCCGCGGCCTGCTCCACCGCGCGGACGGCCGTCTGCGCCGCCTGGTCCTTGAGCGCGAGCATGGCCGGGACCAGGCTGCGTGGGTCGGTTCGGTGCTCGTCCAGCTGCCGTGCCAGACCGGCGGTGGCGGCCTCCAATGGCAGTACCGAGGAGACGATGTCGCCGAGGGCGGACTGGAACGAGGGCAGCTCCGCGCGTGCCGCGTCCAGGTGACTGATCCGCGACCGGGCCAGCGCGGTACGCGCCTGGTCCACCGCGCCCGCGACCACACCGAGGTAACAGGCGGTGGCGGTGGCGCAGAACCAGCCCAGTCCGGCGGCGAAGACCTCGTCACCGAGCGAACCCGGCTCACTGCGGTGGAAGACCATGTCGTCCGGGATCTCGCAGTCGGTGAAGCGCACCGTGTCGGATTCGGATGCACGCATGCCGAGGGTGTTCCAGGTGCGCTCCACGTCCACACCGGGGCTTCCGTTCACCACCAGTGCCACCAGCAGGCTCTCTGGGCCCCCGGCCTCGTCGACCATCTGCAGGCACAGCAGGTCGCTGCGCTCGGCGAGCGAGCAGGGCACCTTGACCCCGTTGGTGATCCAGTTGTCACCGACCCGTCGGGCCCTGGTGTTGGAGCGGGTCAGGCTGCCGTTGAGTCCAGGCTCGGCGAACGCGGACGCGACGATGCGGTTCTGGCTCGCAATGGCCTCCAGGAGCAGCCACGACTCGTCGCGTTCCCGCCGCCAGTGCTCGACGACCACTCCGACCGAGAACAGGTGCATGTTCACCGCGATCGCCAGCGCGGGATCGGCGGCACCGATCCGGCGCTGCAGCGCGCAGCACTCGGTGACGGACGCCCCGCCCCCTTCGAAGTCCTTGGGCACGGGCGCTCCGAAGTACCCGTTCTCCCTGAGCAGTTCGATGCTGCGGTCGGCCAGTCGCCCGCTCGCGTCGTTCTCCTCGGCGAGTGCGGCCAGTTGCGCGGTGACCCTCTCCGGCAGGAGGTACTCGGTGTCCGGCCAGGGGGCGTCGAAGCCCCGCCGGTAGTCATAGGCGTCGTTCACGCCGCCTCCTCCCCCATCCATGGCCGCGGCGAGCTCTTCGCCAGGTGTGGACGCCGCTCGGCCCAGGCCGCGATCGCGGCCTGGACGGCGCCTGCGGGATCGTCGACCTGCCAGTTGACCCCGATCGGCTCGGCCACCGACATGTAGGGTATGAACTCGCTGAGCAGATCGATCTGACGGAGTTGACGAGACGTCAGATGAGGCTTGGCGAAGGGCAAATAGAAGCGGTACCACTGCTCCGGCGTGACGAACCCGGGAGTCTCCAGCGGCTCGTGGCCGGCGGCCACCCGCCACCGGTTCAGCGCCAGGTACATGGAGTCGATGACCCCCCTGAGCCCGAGCGCCCGCTCACCCGCCCCCAGCACCACCGGTTCGTCCCTGCCACCCGTCGCTGCGATGTGCAGCACGCAGTCGGCTATGTCGCAGGTCGACACGACCTCCACAGGGGCGTCCACCTCACCGATGAACACCGGGAGAAGGCCTGTCACACCGGACTGCATCACCGTGTACAGGCCGGAGTACCGGCTCACCATCCCGTCCGAGCGCCGGCCGACCACGAGCGGCGGACGAACGACGGTCGCCCCGTACCGGCGAACCGCCTCCCGCTCCGCCTCGGCCTTGGACCACTCATAGGTGTTGCGGTAGTCAGTCAGATCCGTCGACTGCGTGGTGCCGCGCAGGCCGGTCGCGTAGGCCGTTGAGATGTGGATGACATGGGTCGAACTCCCCACCAGCGGCTGCAGCGCGGCCACCGGAGCGACATTGGAATCCTTCGCTTCCTGGGCCGGCAGGTTCCAGCGCGGCCGGGCCGCCGCGTGCACGATCACGTCCCAGGACTCGGCCAGAAGCCGCTCGGGGACCGGTGTCTCGCACATCCGCCAGGCGACGGCGTCGGCGCCGCCCCTGGCCGAGCAGCCGGTGACGAGCCAACCGGCGGCCCGGGCGCGCTCCACGATTTCCACGCCCACCACGCCGGTGGCCCCGGTGACCAGCATCGTTCCTGGCCCGTTCACAGTGGCTTGGTCCATTCGGTAGGGAGCAGCGGCGGAAGGCCGAGCTCGTCGGCGAGTCCATGCCAGCCGCGGACGAGCCGCAGCGCACCGAACATGCCGTCAGGCGAGCGGAGTTGGGGAAGCGGCTCGGTCAGACCGAGGGTGGCCTCAGTGGCGTCGACCCAGGCGCGCACCCGCTCCAGCCAGTCGCGGGCACGGTCACCGGCAGGTGCGCGGCCAGCGAATTCGCGTGCGTCGGCGATGAGTTGGTGGGCGCACTCCCAGTCCGCTCTCGGCACGTGCGTGCACGGGTCGATCGCCCCGCCGTCCTCGGCGACGTACGGTTCGGCCCCGAAGGGGAGCCCGCGGACCTGACAGCAGATCAGCACCAGATAGCGGGTCTGGGCGAGCACCAGGTGCCACTGACCGGCCTGCACTCCGCCCTCGATGTCCTCCAGTGCCGACTGGGCACCCACCATCATCAGCAGCGCGCCGTGACTGACGTGGGTCACATGCTGGTGCAGGCTGGGGCTGGTTCGTACCGTCATGAGGGGCACTCCACTCCCAGCCACAGCAGGTCCTCGGCGAAGAGCGCCGCCACGTCCGGATGCCAGTCCTCGTCCACCGCGTAGGTCCAGGCGGTGCCGGTGTCGACCGGCCCGCCGGCGGGCACCGACACCGTGCGCAGGCCCCAGCGTGACACCAACTGGTCCCCGCCGAAGGCGTACCGGTCGGTGCCCCGCGCACAGCTGAGCTTCACCCGCCAGGCGGAGCTGTCCACATCCAGCAGGTAGTGGTCGAGCAGTTCGCCGACGCGCGCCAGATAGGCGGGCACGTCGTCCGGGGAGCAAGGTGGGCACATCGCGAGCTCGAACGCCGCGAGGCCCTCGCGGTCGCTGAGCCTGCTCAGTTTCTCCCCCAGCCACTTGGGCTTGAAGTACGCCTCACCGCGCTCGACGGCCCGCCGCTCCAGGGCAGCGGCCAGCGCCTCCCCGATCCGCAGTGCCGCCACGAGTGGCTTGCGTCCGGCGAACTCGCGGGCGGCGATCCGTTTGCGGACCGCCTCGGCCGCGTACCAGGAGCTGATCCATCCGGCCAGCTCGCCTGCGAGCCGCTGCTGCCAGGCGGACCACTCGGGCGTGCCGGTCAACGGCAGCCCGAGCCCGAACCGACTCATACTGTCCAGCACTTGGCGCCTGGTCCCGAGGTCACCAGGACCGACCTCGGGGGGTGGCCAATGAGTGGTGGTCAACTCCTCATGGCGACGGGCAACCTGATCGACTCCGTGCAGCACCACATCGACCCGGGAACCCTTTGGATATGCCATGAGGGGCAGCGTGCTCGCCACCTCATCGGGGACGATTACATATAGATCCAAATCGCTGTTCGCGTTACCGAATCCGGCAATCACCGAGCCGGCCGCGATAATCAGCAGTGGATCACCGAACGAGTCATCCACTTGATCGAGAACCTGACTTTTGGTCAGTTCGTTAGTCGAAAGAAAGGCGTCGAACCGCTCGACCGTCGTGACGGTCGCCGGCGGCTGCCCAGCCGTCGAGGCCTGCACTCTTGCTCCCCCGTACCACTACTCAACCTGAGTTCTGTGGCCGCCCAGTCTCCACATCGAACCCATGACCGTCAATCAGAGTACGCCCCACACAAAGGAGTTGACGTCGAGGCGCGCCGGAGGGCCACACTTCTCCAGGATGCCGCGAAGCGGACAAGTATGACCATTTGCCGCAAGTCGGACCTTTAAGGATGCTTTCGGCAAATGCGAGATTGCTTTTGGGTTGACAGACGCGCACCCTGCTGTGAAACATTCGGTGAAGCGCGTACGGGGCAATGATCGAACGGCAGCGCCGTGAGGCGCTCATGAGCCGGAACACAACTTCTGCCTCGGCGACTGCCTTGAAGGCATCTTGACTCGCTGCGTGAACGAGTCTTTATTCATGGGGGAATCACGTGGAGTGCCAGTCACACCTGCCCGAAGACACCCCGGAAGCGACAGAGTCTGCTTCCCCGAAGCAGATCATGCTGGAGTTGGTGAATTCCCGGGGAGTGACCACCGGGGTCGCCGAGAAGCTGGCCGCACATCAGTCCCCGGGCCGGCTCCACCGAGCGTTCTCGGTTTTCCTGTTCGACGGCAGAGGGCGCATGTTGCTGCAGCGCCGAGCACTGTCGAAATACCACTTCCCCGGTGTCTGGTCGAACGCCTGCTGCGGGCACCCCTTTCCAGGGGAGGCACCGTTCCAGGCGGCCACCCGGCGCGTCGGGGAGGAGCTGGGAGTGGCCCCGGCGCTCCTGATGGAGGCCGGCACCGTGACGTACCGGCATCTCGATCCTCAGTCAGGGCTGGTCGAGCACGAGTACAACCACCTCTTCGTCGGCCTGGTCAGGGCCCAGCCGCGCCCCGATCCGTCGGAGGTCGCCGAGTTCGCCCTGGTGGCCCCCGACGAGCTGTGCAAACGTCGGGAGGTCGACAGCTTCTCCGGCTGGTTCCAGGACGTCTTCAGCGGCGCCCTGCCGGCCGTGCGGCAGCTCGTCACCGACGCCGACTGGTGACGGGCCATCAGATCCCACCGTACCGGCTGTCGTCCGAGAGGAACCGGAATGCCGACAAACGCGGCCGATCAGCACTGGCTCAGCACCGAGGTGACCATCGACTGGACCGATCTGCGGGCGGCCCACTCGCAGTGCCGGTCGGTACTGCGCCGGCTGGCCGCCGACCGCTCACTGCTGACCTCACTGGTCGATCGACTCGCCGAGGACAACGAACTGCTGGCGGACGCGGACCACCATCCGGTGATGGACCGCCTGACGCTCTGGCGCGATCCGGAGCGCGGCATCTACCTGCGGCTCCATGTGTCGCCCGGCACCAACGAGCTGATCCCCCACGATCACAAGTACTCGTTCACCACCTATATCCTGCGCGGCTCCTACACGCATGTCTGGCGCCGACGCGAGGGCACCTACCAGGGTGACTTCACCTCCGACGAGGCGCCGCTCGGGCTGGTGACCAACGAGCGCGTCGGATCCTGCTACACCCTCGGATACTCGCTCATCCACCAGACGGTGATGGAAGCCGACACGGTGACGCTCTTCATGCGCGGCCCGAAGCAACAGACACGGTCCTACGCCGCCCTCGACATGCTCGATCGGCTCGTCGTCGACGCGGCGGCCGATCCGGTGGCGCCGGTGGAGCGGCGGCACACCGACGGCGAGCGGGGCCTGGGGTTCGACGAGTACGTCCGGCTGCGGGACCGCCTGTCGGCTCTCGGCGTCCTGGATCCGCCCGACCCCTTCGACACCAGCACGATCCCTCACGAGAGGCGCCCGTCTTGACCGACATCGACACAGTGACCCGCGAGATGCAGGATCGGATCGCGGACTACCAGCGGCACTTCACCGGGCTTTTCACACGGTACTTCGAGACGCTCCGCAGTGACTTCGACGGTCCTGAACTCAGCCGGTTCACCCCCCGCTGCCTCGACCTGCTGCAGGACCTCTCGTTGCGCGGCGGCAAGCGCCAGCGCGTGGCGTTCATGTACGAGGCTGCCCGCCTGGTGACCGACGAGCGCGTGCCCGGTCTCGACGAAGCGGCGCTGAGCATCGAGCTGCTGCAGACCCATCTGCTGGTGCACGACGACATCATCGACGACGCCCCCACCCGTCGTGGTGGTCCCTCCACGTACTACGCCTACCGGACGGAGTTCCCCGAGCAGCCGCAGACCGCGCTGGGTCTGGCGCTGCTGGCCGGCGACCTGGCGGCCTTCCTCTCACTGCAGGTCCTGCTCGACGCGGAACTGCCCGTGCAACTGCGGCACGCCCTGGTCGACGTCCAGACGCGCGCCGCCGCCGCAACCTTCGTGGGCCAGATCTTCGACCTCGAACGGGACTTCCCCGGGATTCCCAGCGAGGAGCTGCTTCACTCCGTCTCCGACTACAAGGCCTCGCGGTCGTCCGCGCTGGCTCCGGTCCAGCTCGGCCTCCTGGTTGCCGGTGAGGACCCGGCCCGCTACGCGGAGACCCTGAGCCGGTACGCGCTCATGTTCGGCATCTCCGGCCAGATGTGCGACGACTACCTCAGTCTCTTCGGCGACGAGGCCGTCACCGGCAAGCCCAACACGGCGGACGTCCGTGACGGCCGGCGCACCTACGCCATCCGGGCCCTGCTGGCCGCGGCCTCCGAGCCGGAGCGGGCCGAGGTCGAGTCCGTTCTCGGCAGCCCCGACTGCACGAACCAGGACATCGACCGGCTCCGGGAGATCGCCGCACGCCACGGTGTGGACCGCCGGCTCCGCTCGGAGATGCACCGGTACGCGGAACTGGCCTGCAAGGAGGCGGCCGGCTGGCGCCCTCGTTGGCGCGAGGACGCGGTGGCCTTCTTCGAGCGCGTACCCGTCTGGGGTGTGGAGCGGACGCTTTGAACACCAACACCGACTCCGCCGACGCTCGTTCCGCGGCCGCCGCATCGCTGATCGGCGGCTCCAGGGCCGTTGCCGTGTCTCACCCCGCCGACGGTGGCTCGGTCCCCAGACATCTGGGCCTGATCCTCGACGGGAACCGGCGCTGGGCCAGGGCCTGTGGCCTGTCGGCCTCCGACGGCCACCGGGCCGGGTTCTCCCGGATCCCTGAGGTGCTGCGGTGGTGCGAGAGTCTCGGCATCGAGGCCGTGACGCTCTGGATGCTCTCCACGGACAACCTGAAACGGGATCCGGCCGAGGTCGACGCACTGATCAGCATCATCGCCGACACGGTGGCCGAACTCACCGCATACGGCAGCTGGCGCATCCGGCACCTCGGGGTCCGCGACGCCGTCCGGCAACCGCTGCTCGGCATCCTCGACCGCGCGGTGGCCGACACCGCGGCGGCCACCGGTCTCGAGGTCAACCTGGCCGTCTGCTACGGCGGTCGTGAGGAGGTCGTCGACGCCTGCCGGAGCGTGCTGGCGCAGTACGAGGCTGAGGGCCTCTCGGCCTCGGAAGCGGCCGAGCGGCTCAGCGTCGAGGCGATCTCGGACGCCATCGGCACCGGCGCACCAAAGCCGGAGCTGATCATCCGCACCTCCGGTGAACAGCGGAGCTCCGGCTTCATGCTGTGGTCCGGAATGCACACCGACTACTGGTTCACCCCGGTCTTCTGGCCGGATTTCGACCAGGCGGCACTCGGCGAGGCGCTCGCGCACTTCCGGAGGTCGCGCTCCCCACGGCTGCCCGCGTCGGTGGGGTGAACAAGCATGGACAGGAACGGTTCCACGGTGGCCTCGACCTCCCTCTCCCCCGGCTGTGCCATCGGGCTCATCGGCATCGACGGCGTCGGCAAGACCACGCTCGCCGGCGAACTGGAGCGGCGACTGACCGAGCGCGGGGCGCAGGCCCTGCTGCTGTCGCGGCGTCAGTACCTCAAGACGCGTCCGCGGGACTTCGTGGGCGACACCATGGCCGCGCTCTACGAGGGATCCCTGCGCACCCTGTACGGCTTCGCAGACCTCGCCGAGGGCGGCACGCTCGGTGACCACTTCCCGCCACCGGCGGGTCCGGTGATGTCCACCGGGTTCGAGCGGATCCTCGACGCAGCCGCGATCACCGGCAACGACCCGCACGCGCTCATCGCCTCCATACTCTGCGAGATCGCCGGTCACCTGGCGTTCCGCGAGGCGGTGGTGGCCCCCGCCGTGCGAGCGGGGAACGTCGTCATCGAGGACACGCACGGCATCAAGATGGTGGTGAAGCTCTACTTGCTCGCCGCCTCCCTGGCAGGCTCGCGGGAGCAGCTGAACGACAGCCTGGAGGCGGTGCTGAAGGCGGGGATCACCGCGTTGCGGCCCGATCCCGCTACCGCCGTGCCGGTGCTGGTGCAGGTGGATCCCGAGATCGCCTACCAGCGCCGGGTCGCCCAGCACGGCAGGGTCGGCGGGATGGAGCACTACGGCCCGGTCGGCCGGGCCAACGGGCGCGACTCGTACGTGGAACTGCAGAGCCGCAGCCAGAAGATCTTCGACGAGATCGCCACGCAATGGGGCTGTCTGCGGGTGGACCTCCCGCCGCACGACCGCGAGGGCGGCCTGCGGACGGCCGTGGACCGGATTCTCGCCGCCATGGACGAACTTGGGGAAGGGCAGTACCAGTGACAGACCAGCTCGCCATCCACCCCGGACCGCATTGGATCGACCACCTGCCGGCCCTGGACTGGACGGACCTGCGCACCGGGCATCGCCAAGCCCGCTCCGTGCTGACCCGGCTGGCCAGGGACCGGGAACTGCTCACCCGGCTGGTCCACGAGATCGAACACGACGACCAGCGACTGTCGGCCAGCGAGATCCATCCGCTGATCAACCGGCTGATCCTCTACCAGGACGACTCGCGCGGCTTCCAGATCCGTCTGCACATGTCCCCCGGCTCGCGCGAGCTCGTGCCGCACGACCACAAGTACACGTTCACCGCGTATGTACTGCAGGGCGCCTATGTCCACGTGTGGCGGCGCCGCGCGGACCGTGGGGAAGGCGAGTTCACCGGGAACGACATCCGTCCCGGAATCGTCTCCATCGAACGTCCTGGTACCTGCTACACCTTCGGTCACCCGCTGATCCATCAGACGATCATGGTGCCGGGCACCGTCACGCTGTTCATGCGTGGACCGCGGGTCAAACAACGGTCGCACGCGGCCCTGGACATGCTGCCGCAGGCCGACAACTGGCCGCCGCCGTCCGAGCTCGGCAAGCCCAAGCACGCCAACGGCCAGCGGCCTGTCACCATCGAGGAGTACCGGGCCATGCGCGCCCAGCTCATCGGGAGCAGGCTGATCGACGCCATACCCGGGCCGGTGGGGGCGAGGTGACGCCGCACCATCTGGGGGTGATCCTGGACGGCGGCACCCGCTGGGCCGACGCCAACGGGACATCCGCGGCCGAGGCGTACCGGCGCAGCTGTGTGAAGCAGCTGGAGGTCGTCGGGTGGTGCCGCACGGAGGGAGTGGCAGCGGTCACGCTCTTCGTTCCGCCGCCATCGGCCTCGCTGTCCGACGAACAGATGGACGCGGTTTGGAGCCAGGTGCTCGACGGACTCCGGCAGAGCCGTTCCGGCGCTCCGGCCGCGACGCTGAAGCACATTGGCGATCCGGCCCAGCTGCCCGCGGGCCTGGCGGCGAAGCTGCGGTCCTGCGCCGAGCGGGCAACCGCGGACGACAGCGGATTCACCGTCAATCTGGTGCTCGGATACGAGGGCCGCAGCGAGATCCTCGGTGCGCTGCGCTCGATCCTGCTGGCGGCTCGCGACGAGGGCAAGAGCCTGGCCGAGACCATCTCACGGCTGGACACCGAGCAGCTCGGCGCGAACCTGAGCACCGGCACGTTGCCGCCGCTCGACCTGGTGATCCGGACCGCCGGGCATCGGCACCTGTCCGGGTTCCTCCCGTGGCACGCCGCCTATGCGGAGTACCACTTCACCGCGGCCTGCGCGCCGGAGTTCACCTGGGGTGATCTGACGGCGGCGCTGGCCGACTACTCACGCAGGAATCGCAGGTTCGGCAAGTGATGGGAGTGACCATGGAGACGCACGGCTCGGAGGAATTCGACCTGGCTGCGGCGTGCTCGGAGATCGACTGGGACGATCCGCGGCGATCGGGCAGGCAGGCCCGGAAGCTGCTGGGCCGGCTGGGATCCGATCGCGACCTGCTGTCGCAGATCGTGCTGGGCATCGAGTCCGATCCGCTGCGGCTCGGCCGTTCGGAACGCCACCCACTGATGCACCGGCTTTCCCTGTACGAGGACCCGGAGCGCCGCTGCCAGCTGCGCCTGCACTTCTTCACCGGCCGAGACCGGGACCTGGTGCCGCACGACCACAAGTACCCGTTCAGCGTGCACGTGCTGTCCGGCGGCTACCTGCACGTCTGGAACCGGCGGACCGACGAGGCACAGGCCGGTGACTTCACCTCCGAGGACGTCACTCCGGGCATCGTCACTCTGGAGCGGGCGGGAACGGGCTACACCTTCCAGCACTCACTGGTGCACCAGACCATCGTGCTGCCGGGCACGGTCTCCCTCTTCCTCCGCGGTCCCAAGCGTCAGGACCGCTGGCATGCGGCCGGCGACATGCTCCACCTTCTCAACGGCTATGAGGCGCCCACCACGGACAAGAAGCCCCACCTGGGCGCAGAGCCGATCACCCTCGACGAGTTCCTCGCCATCCGGGACGACCTGGTACGGCGCGGGATCATTACCGACAGGAGGCCCTCAGGTGTCGCTGCCTGACTTTTTCATCAACCCCGTCGTGCAGTTGCTGGCTCAGACCTCGTCGCCCTACGACGTGCCGGCGGATCCCGAGATCTTCAGCGAGAACTGGCTGGAACCCGTCCTCACCCGTTCTCTGGCGCTGCTGCGCGAGGCGAACCCGCAGGAGCATGCGCCGGCGTCGGCCACCGGCAGCGGACTCACCTACCTCGCCCTCACCTCCGACGTGGAGAAGGACTATGCGGTCCACCTCCGCATCGCGGGCGAGGGCGAGGCGGTACCGCGCGATCCGGCGGAGAAGTCCGTTGTGCTGACCCTGGGCGGCACGATGGAACTGGAGGCGTTCCGGCACGGCGGGGACGTGGGCGCCGACACCCCCTGGTACGTGAGGCAGTTCGCTCCCGAGAACATCTACGCCTGCCACCCCGGCACGCTCCATTCCGTGGAGCAGTCCGAGGACGCGGTCCAACTGGTCATCTCCAGGGGCGCGACGCCGGCGGTCGGCCGTTCGCTCAGCGTCGAGGAATACCGCCTCGCCGCCAACCGTGCGCAGCATCTCCTCGGTCACGTCCTGGAGAGCCGGGGCGGCGCTGTCGCGCAGATTTCCTCCTGAGCAGTTCTTGGCCCGTACGAGTACGTCGCCGTGGCGGCCCACCCCTGGTGGGCCGCCACCTTTGTGTTCAGCAACCGGTATGCGGACCTGGCGCCCGATGTCCAAGGACGGGCCCATATTCCGGACCTCAGTAAAAATTTCCCGAGAATGGAAAGTCGACCGGGCCCGCATCACGAACGAGCGCGCACTGTCGGCTTTCGGCCAAACTACATGGCGTGTTTACTCTGGGGCTCATAGGGGTCAGACTGATGTGCGAGGCATGAACGCAGTGTCGGCTCGCCCGACCGTACGAAATGCAACGGGGGAACGCTTGTGACCAGACGGACTGTGGCCATCATCGGTGCGGGAGTGTCCGGACTGACCGCGGCCCATATTCTGCAGAAGCAGTTCGACGTAACGTTATTCGAGGCCAAAGAACGCCTCGGCGGTAACGCGGATACCCGAATGGCCGGGTCCTTTCCGGCCGATCTGGGTTTTGTCGGCTTCAACGAGCTTGCCTATCCGAACCTCATGCGGCTCTTCGCGGAACTCGGCGTCACAAGCAAGCCGGCGGTACAGAGCGCGGACCTCGTCTGCCGCGACTGCGACTTCGCGCACCTGGACGGTGACACGCTGGGCGCCGAGGGCCTGCCTGCCCGCCCGAAGAACACCGACCAGGCAACCTGGAACACCTTCGTCGCCGATGTCGTGCGCTTCGGCACCCAGATGGCCGAACTGGCCGATTCGGGCCCCGATCGGCTGACCCTCGGTCAACTGCTCAGCGAGCAGGGCTACTCGGAGTACTTCACCCGGCACCACCTCTATCCGCGGATCGGGCCGTGGTTCCTGCTCCACGCAGCGGACCTCAACCGTGTTCCGGCCGGCTTCCTCGCCGCCACGATGAGCCCGCTCGGCCGACCGGAGGCCCGCGCGGCCTGGCGTGTGGTCGATGGCGGCAGCCGTACCTACGTCGAACGAGTCGCCGCCGGCCTTTCGGCAGTCCGGACCTCGACGCCGGTACGGTCGGTCACCCGGAGCGGGGACGGTGTCGAAGTCCGGGACGGATCTGCCGAGGTGCACCACTTCGACAAGGCCGTCATCGCGGTGCACCCGCCCCAGGCGCTGCGCATGCTCACCAATCCGACCGCCGCCGAGCGTGCCGTGATCGGGGCGTTCGAGTACGCCAAGGTGGAGATGGCGCTGCACACCGACAGCAGCATCCTGTCCTCGGACAAACTGTCCAGCGCCCTGCTGATGGAAGTCTCCTGCGCCACCCCGAGGCCGCTGTTCACCGACTGCCATGTGGATGTGACGATGTCACAGCACCTGGACACCGACGTCCGGTACCTGAAGAGCTTCAACCCCACGGACACGATCGATCCGGACAAGCTGGTGGTACGCGAAACCTACGAGGTCCCGGTCTTCACGCCGGAGAGCGTGGCTGCTCAGCGCAGGCTTCCGGGGCTGTCCGACCAGGTGATCGCCTGGGCCGGCGCCTACCACGGCAATGGCTTCCATGAGGCCGGCTGCGCGTCAGGCGTCGCGGCGGCAGAAGCTCTCGGAGCGTCCTGGAGCTAGCGGTTGCCCTGGACGACGGTGGCCCGCCGAGCCTCCGTTCGCCGGCCGGCGATCCCTCCCGGACCAGTGATTCCATCGAGTAGTTCCAGACCATCGTGAAACGGACCGTGCACGACGTGACCACTCTGGATGTCCCCATACCTCTCGATCCGTCCGGAATCCGCGCAGCGGTCGACAACCTGCTCCACGAATTCCTCGACGAGCAAGAACGAATCTCCTCTGTACCTGAACTCACCCTCTTCACCGGCCTGTTACGTGATCTGCTGACTGCCGGGGGCAAGCGGGTCCGGCCCGTACTGTGCGTCACCGGTTGGCAGGCCATCAGCCGGGAGCTGCCGCCGCGGATGGTGTTCCGGATGGCGGCCTCACTGGAGCTGTTCCACGTCTTCGCCCTCATCCATGACGACATCATGGACAACTCCGCCCTTCGCCGCGGCCTGCCCACCGCCCACCGGATGCTCGCCGCCCGCAACGGCCACCATCCGCAGGCCGAGGCCCTCGGCACCAACGCCGCGATACTGCTGGGGGACCTGACCCTCGGGTGGTCCTACGACCTGCTCTACCTCGGCAGTCCGGCCGAGGAACAAGCGGCCACACCGTGGACGACGCTCAACGCGATGCGCACCGAGACCCTGGTCGGCCAGTACCTCGACCTGGCGTCGACCGGTTCCCGGTCCCCGGAGGCCGAGCTCGCCTGGAAGGTCATCTGTTACAAGACGGCCAAGTACACCTTCGAGCGTCCGCTCCACCTGGGTGCGTCGCTCGCCAACGCCGACGAGCACCAACTGCAGGCCCTGTCCGCTTACGCGCTCCCGCTCGGTGAGGCCTTCCAGTTGCGGGACGACCTGCTCGGTGTCTTCGGCAACCCCGGGGAGACCGGCAAGCCGGCCCTCGACGACCTGCGCGAGGGCAAGCAGACCGTTCTGATCACGACGGCCTACGAGCGAGCCACCCCCGCCCAGGCGGCCTATCTGCGCGCACATCTGGGCAGTCCGCAACTCGGCCCCGACGAGGCGGAAGAAATCCGCGCCATTCTCGTCGAGACCGGTGCGGTGGAGGCCGTCGAGGAAATGATCACGGTCCGGCACAAACGCGCGCTGGAGAGCCTGGATGCCGCCCCCCTGCGGCCGGTCGCGACGGATGTCCTGCGTGAGCTCGCCATCACCAGCGTCGCCCGAGTCGCCTGAGCCGGCCGAGTCGTCCGAGTCGTCCGAGTCGTCCGAAAGACAGCAGCTGAGTCCGAGGATTTCTGATATGCCGCAAGCACAGCAGACCAAGACCCGCACCGTCCCCGGGAACATCCCCTACCTCGGGCACGCGGTCGGCTTTGCCGCCTGGCCGCTGAAGTTCCTGTCGGAACAGCGTGCCCTCGGCGACATCACCGCCATCAGTCTGGGCCCCAACCAGGCTCGTATCGTCAATGACCCGGCCCTGGTCCGTGAACTGCTCGTCTCCCGCACCAAGGACTTCATCAAGGCGGGTCCGCTGTACGACATCAGCAGCGCCTTCGTGGGCAACGGACTTGCCATCAGTGAAGGGACGTTCCATCGCCGGCAGCGTCGCCTGATGCAGCCCGCCTTCCAGCGCTCACGGATGCCGGCCTACCACTCGGGCATGCAGCAGGCCGCGGAGGCGATGACCGGACGCTGGCGCAGCGGGCAGCCGGAGGACATCCACAAGCACCTCTTCCAGCTCGCCGTCCAGGTCATCGGCACCATGCTCTACGGGGACCGGTTCACCGACGAGATGACCGATCGGATCGTCTGGGCGGTCTCCACTGCCTCGAAGGGCATCGGCTGGCGCAGCGTCATCCCGCTGTCCTGGACCCACACCCTGCCCACCCCGGAGTACCGGCGATTCAGCGACGCCCAGCAGGCTCTGCACCGGCTGGGTGACCTGGTTGTCGCCGAGCACCGCAAGCTGCAGGACGCGGACCCCGATCACTTCCTGTCCATGCTGCTTGCGGCGCGCGACGAACAGGGCGAACCGCTGAGCGACATAGAGCTGCGGGACGAGGTCGTCACTCTGTTCTCGGCCGGCAGCGCGACGGTGGCCACCACGCTGGCCTGGGCGCTCCATCTGCTGAGCACCCACCCGGACGTCGAGGAACGCCTGCACGGCGAGGTCGTCGAGGTCCTCGACGGCCGGCCGGTGACCGCTGCCGACCTGCCGCGGCTGGAGTACCTGGGCCGAGTCATCACCGAAGTGCTGCGCCTCTACCCGCCGGCCTGGCTGCTGCCGCGTATCACCCCTGAGGACACCGAACTGGGCGGTCACCGCATCCCGCGTGGCACCCACGTGTTCTTCAGCCCCTACTCCATCCACCACGACCCCCGGTTCTACCCGGACCCCGAGCGGTTCGACCCGGACCGCTGGCTGCCCGAGCCCTCGACCGGCCGGCCCCGTGAGGTTTACCTCCCCTTCGGGGCCGGAATCCACCAGTGCATCGGCAACAACTTCGCACTCACCGAGGCCACCATCGCCCTCGCCACCATCACTGCCGGCTGGCGGCTGTGCCGGCCGCCGCGTGCCAAGGTCGGCACCCGCAGCGCCGCACTGCTGGAGCCCGTCGGGCTCACCCTGATCGCCCGGCGCCGTCCCGCCCCTGTCCAGCGGCACGCTTCTTCGCAGGCCCCGGCCACCGGTCAGGACGGTTGCCCGCACGCGGGCGCCGACGCCCGGAGCACAGGCGCGTCCTGACCGCACGCGTCCTGAGTGCCGCACGTCACTTGCTCATCGAACCCTGTCTGCGCATCCGCACGTAGGAGTACCACCCATGACTGACGACATTCCCCCCTGCCCGGGAATCGGCCAGGACACGCGTGTCCGGCTTCCGGCTCTGGCCCAGCGCTTCACCTGCGGTCTGCACCCCGAGTACTACGACATCCTCCGCCGCCACGAGGACTGGGTGCGCACCAAGCTCCTTCCCCGCCATCCGGACGTGGCCGACCGCATCCTGCGCAACAACCTGAGCGCGATATTCGTCAGCATGGCCTACTACAAGCTCGACACCGAGCGGGTGCTGGACATCTGCAACCTGACGGACTGGCTCTTCATCCACGACAGTGACGTGGCCGAACTGCGCACCACCCCGGGCAGCACGGACTCGGAGCGCCAGGCCAAGGTCGACGGTTACCTGGGCAAGCTCCGCGACATGCTGGAGGGCGGGGAGGCGCCGGACGAGCCGTGGGCCATGGACAGCATCAACGACCTGATTGCCCGGTTCAGCGCAAAGTCCTCCCCCGCGATGTTCGCCAAACTGGTTGATGCGTTCAACTACTACAGCCTTGAGACGATCCGCGACGAGGCATCCAACCTGCTCAGTCACAAGATCACCGACCTCGACAGCTACATGGAGATGCGGGCGAGCGGCGGGAGCTCCGCCACTTTGTTCTTCCACGTGGTCACCGAGTACGTGATGGGCATCGATCTGGAGACCGACGTTCTCAAGCACCCGCTGGTGCAGCAGTACTGGCAGAGCATCATGGACCACTGGTACCTGCCGAACGACCTGCTGTCCTTCCGGGCGGAGTGCGCCCGGGGCGACCACAACAACGCGATCTGCCTCCTGCGCCGCGTCGAGGGGCTGACCCTGCAGCAGGCCATCGACAAGGTCGCCTTCCTGATCGACGAGAGGCAGGACCGGGCGGTCCGGCAGTACGAGGAGATCCGTGCCTCCCCGCTGGCCGAGAGCCCCGGCCTGCTGGCGGTGCTGGAGACGTTCCAGCACATCAGCGCGGCGAACCAGCGCTGGTCCTACATGGCGCCCCGCTACCACGGGGAGGGCTTCGTGTGGAACGGCGTCCTCAGCGGCGAGGTACGTCTCACGCCCGATCACACCTACTTCCCCGACGTGCCCATCACCGTCTAGGACCCGCTCCCGAATCCACACCTGCCCCGGTTCTGAAAGGCAAGCACTGATGACCGACAGCCCGGCTTCCTCGTTCGTGCCGACCAAGGACGATGTCGCGGCCTTCTACGACACGTCGATTCCGCTGATCAACAAGCTGGTCGGCGACAACGTCCATGTCGGGTACTGGTCCTCCCCGGAAGACGAGAGCTCGCTCCAGGACGCCACCGACCGGATGACCGACATGGTGATCGAGCGCCTCGCGGTCAAGCCGGGGGCGCGCGTGCTGGACGTCGGCTGCGGCCTGGGCGCGCCGGCCATCCGGCTGGCCAAGACCGCCGACGTCCATGTCGTGGGCATCGCGACCAGCCCGAACCTCATAGAGGCGGCCACCGAGTCCGCGCGGCGTGCGGGTGTTGCGGAGCAGGTGACCTTCGAGGTCGTCGACGCCGAGGAACTGAGCTATCCGGACGAGTCCTTCGACGCGGTGATGGCGATCGAGTCCCTGGTCCACATGAACGACCGGCCTCGGGCCTTCCAGCACATCGGTCGGGTGCTGCGGCCGGGCGGCCGGCTGGTGCTGACCGACCGGGTGGAGATCACCACGCCGAACGAGCGGGAGCGTCAGGTCCTCGATGCCTACCGGCGGCTCTCGATGAACGTGCCGTTCCTGAAGCTGGACGAGTACTTCCGTTGCCTCATCGACGTCCGGTTGCTTCCGATCGAGTACCGGGACATCACGCCGGAGACGGCGGCGCACCAACTGCACATGCTGGAGGCCATCGAGCGGCAGAGCGCCGAGGCGGGCCAGGCTCTGGACCCGGCGGTGCTCTCGGCCGGGAAGGCCGTGTTCACCGACCTGTTCGAGGCGAAACTGCCGACCAACATGCTGCTGGTGGCGGAGCTTGGGGCACCGCGCGGCTGACCGAGGAGGAACACGCCGACGAGTGTGCCGGGCCGGGAGCCGGGTGCCCCCGGCCCGGTCGTCGCAAAGCGTTCCGGGACGACCGGCGACCGGGCGCTTCCCCCGTCGGTGCGCGGGCCGGCTCCCCTTCCCCCGGGCGCCGCAGCCGTGCCCCTGACCAGCAGGGTTACTCATCACCGAAGGACGTACTGATATCGTCCGAAGGTCGGTTCTCCCCCTGCTCCCCGGCTTGGAGTGATGATGGTTCTGTCGACGGTCCGCTCGACACTGGAGGCGATCTACGAGCGCCGCCTTGCGGGCAAGCTGGAGGGGCTTCCTCGCCCCCGGCACGTCGGGATCATGATCGACGGGAACAGGCGCTGGGCCCGCAGTGCCGGGCACGACGACCCGCGCGAGGGGTACAAGGTCGGCGGCGCCAGGGTCGTCGAATTCCTGGAGTGGTGCACCGCGGCGCAGATCCAGCACGTCACGATCTTCATGCTCAGCGACGACAACCTGCACCGTCCCGCCGAACAGGTCGGTCCGCTGATCGAGATCATCAGGGAGACCGTGCAGAACATCTCAGGACCGGGTCTCCCCTGGACGGTCGGGATCATCGGCGCCCTCGATCTGCTGCCCAACGATGTGGCCATCGACCTCAAGGAGGCCGCCGCGCAGACCAACGGTCGCGGTGGCATGAACGTCGACGTGGCGGTCGGATACGGCGGCCGCCGGGAGATCGTCGACGCGGTCAAATCGGCCTTCGCCGCCTACGTGTCCGAAGGCGGCGATCCCCTTCGCCTGATCGACGACTTCGACGAGCAGCACATCTCACAGCACCTGTACTCGGCAACCGGGCCCGACACCACGGACTTCATCATTCGCACGTCCGGCGAGCAGCGCCTCTCCGGGTTTCTGCTCTGGCAGTCGGCCTACGCCGAGATACATTTCGTCGACTGCTACTGGCCCGCGTTCCGGCGGATCGACTTTCTTCGGGCCCTGCGCTCCTACGCCGGACGTGAGCGCCGCTTCGGACGCTAGACGTACGAACCGCCGGCCGCGGACGGCCCAGGGTGTGCCACCGCAGGAGTGCACCACGCCCAGGGCCCGTCCGCCGTGGGCTCACTTCGCCCGTCGGCCCAGGAGCAGCTTCCAAGGCGCAAGCGCCGACTCGGTCTGCACAGCCAGGCTCATCTTGGAAGTGCCCTTGACTCGCTCTTCGAATCGGATGGGCACCTCGAGGATCTTCATCCCGCGTTTGACGGTGCGGAAGTTCATCTCCACTTGGAACGAGTATCCGTTACTGTAGACCGATTGCGGGTCGATCACACGCAGCGTTTCCGCCCGCCATGCCTTGAATCCGGCGGTGGCGTCCTTCACGCCCAACCGCAGCAGCGTGTTCACGTAGAAGTTCGCCCACAGGGACAACGCTTTGCGGTGCCACGGCCAGTCCGCCGCGGTCGCACCGCCCGCGACATAGCGGGAGCCGAGCACCACGGCGGCGTCCGTGTTCAGTAGCGTGTCCACCATCGCGGGAATGGCCGAAGCGGGGTGCGAGAGATCGGCGTCCATCTGGATCACCACATCCGCGCCCTCTGCCAGCGCCCGGGTCATCCCGGCGACGTAGGCACGTCCCAGTCCGTCCTTCTCGGCGCGGTGCAGCACACCGACGCGGTCCGGGGCTTCCGCCGCCAGTTTGTCCGCCACGTCACCAGTGCCGTCCGGTGAATTGTCGTCCACCACCAGCAGATGGAGATTCGGCAGCTGCAGATCCGTCAGCAGGCCGGCCAGTACGGGCAGGTTCTCTCGTTCGTTGTACGTGGGCACGACGACAACAATCTTGGGGACTAAGTCGACCATGATCAATACCTCGGGTCCAAAGGGAGGCGGCAGACGGACGGCACCCACACGTGGCACCGCACAGGCTGCCTGGTTACGGCATACGGAAACTCTAGTTGACCCGGTGGACGAACGCCGCCACCGGCCTTCTCTTGAAGAAGAGTTGATCGACACTCGACCTTGACGGCCGGCAGGCCGTCGGCCCGTGCATCGAGGCCGCCGCTACGCGGTGGAAAGGCCTACCTCGGCCAGGGACTTGTACAAGGCACAACTACCGATGAGGTCTTCATGACTCCGCTCGCCTCGACACGGCCATTGTCGAAGACGGCGATCGCGTCTGCTTCACGAACGGCCGAGAGTCGATGCGTAATGACGATCAATGTGCAGCCCAGGGTGCGAAGAGAGGAGAAGAGCTCGTTCTCCGTCTTCTGGTCCAGGGCACTGGTGGCTTCATCCATGATCAGGCATCGAGGACCCGTGATCAGCGCTCTCGCCAGGGCGATTCGCTGACGCTGCCCGCCCGATATCCCGGCTCCTCCGAGGCGCAAGAGTGTCCCGTACTTCATGGGCATGGACATGATCTCATCGTGAACGAGCGCCGCCCTCGCCGCCGCGAAGACCGCATCCTCCGTGGCGTCCGGGAACTTCGACCGCCTCATCACGGCGAAGAGCATCAAGGCACAGTCGGTGGACCAGTTCCATCGATACGTCGACCTGTTTTTTCACCGCCGAGGTGACCAGGCAATGGGATCTGGAGAAGGAATACCCCTTCCGGTTCTTCCTCCTCAGGTATTCACCCACCCTCCATGTACTGATATTGGGTTTCGCTCACCTTTTCGTCGACGCAGAGTCATCCGAAATCAGTGAACGTGAGTTGTGGAAGGGATATGCGGCACCGGACACAGATGCGCGAGGGCAGGGCTCTTCCGTAAGGTTCTTCGAGCCGGTCCGGGATGCGCATGGCGGCGACACGGTGCGGCAAGAAGAGACGTACTGGCAGAGTCGCTACCCGAGCATCCCGCCGATTCTTCAGGTCCGTGACAGCGGATTCCGCCCCATCCGTGAACGCGAGGCCATGCACACCGAGTTTCAGTGGGTGCTGGCGTCTTATGCGCCTTCCGTGTTCGGGCTGACGTCGCAGGACAGGCTCAAATTCTCGGTCACGGTGAACATGAGAAACCGTGCGCAGGAGGAGGCCGTAGGCATGTTCGCGCTTCGCGTTCCTGCGCTTCTAGAGAGAAGGCCCTCACACACGGACATGCTCTCGCACGTCCACCAGGAGGTCCTCAAGTCCCTCCTGGCGTACCGCCGGATGGATCCCCATCTTCTGGACCAGTCGGCTGAACAATGCCTCGCCGACGGAGTGCGGCGGCCTTCGGATCGTCCGGTATCGCTCTGCGAAGTCGCGAACGGTGTCGTACATTCCACACGGACTCGATGCCAAGTTCTTCAGCACGCCGGAACACCTCGACTGTCATTTCATAGCCAACTCGGCAGTGGTCCCACCACAGGCGCAGGACAGGATCCTGGCCTCCTTCATGCAGGTGCGTGGGGAGCGCTGAGCAGGACGAAGAACACGCTTTGACGGCCGTCGTCCGCCGAACGCCTTTGTCGCACCCGGCAGAACGACGGGTGCCGGGTCCTCCGTCACGCCCCCGGATACTACACGTCCCGTAGCACGCGTCACGTATAATCTGGCTGGCGAGACGAGGAGGAACAAGATGCAGGCCAACGACGCTCAGACTCTGGTCCTGTGCGTGCTCTCGGACGGGCCGCTGCACGGCTACGCCATCAACACGGCCATCGAGGAGCTGACCGGCAAGCGGCTGGGCCCCGGCAGCCTGTACGGCGCACTGACCCGGCTGGAGTCCAAGGGGCTGGTCGAATCACTGGACGAGGTGGCGCGCGCCCGGCCCGTTCAGCTGACCGCCAAGGGGCGCGAGGTGCTCGAGCAGGAGCTGCGCTCGATGGCCCGGGTGGCGGCCGCTGGGCTTCGGGGCCTGGGGGTGAACCCGACATGAGCGCCATCCGGCGACTCGTCCGGCTCAATCCAGCGTCCCTGCGGGAGCACTGAGGACTCGACCTGGACAGCGAGGCCCCGGCTGGGTCTGCGTCCGCCGGCTCCGAAGGGGCGGCGCAGCGCAGCAGCAGGACGGAGCCCTCGTAACGGCCGGGCCGGTAGGCGCGGCCCGTGTATGGGCACGAGCCGTCTCCACATAGCGGTCCATCGTGGCCAGATCCATGTGCTCGGCCAGGAAACCTGCCTCGTCGGCCAGCCGGTACTCCGCCAACTCGCTCAGTCCAGCAGCACCAGCCGTCCTGACTGGCGCCCAGGTCCACATCGCCCATATGGGCCTGAAGCCAGCCGACTTGACCGTCGATCACGCCCCCGTCCACCCCCACGGCGAGGACCGCCTGCGGCGGATCGCCGACGCCTTCGAGTGCCGGGCGTCCTCGCCGAGAGACTGGCCGCACCCATCGTCTCCACGCTGCGAGGGGACTGACAGGCAGGAGATCAGCAGCGACCGTGGGGACACGCGGTCGCCGAGCGCGCCGGGCACGGTCAGCACCGCAGCCGCGGCGAAGTCCCCCACGATGGACGCGCCCCGATCACGACGGGATCCGTCGAGTCGCCTACCCGCCCATCTTCTCGACCAGGCTCTTAGGACGCAGATCCGTCCAGTGATCGTTGATGTAATCGATGCATTCCTGTCGGCTGCTCTCACCCAGCACTACGTCCCAGCCGTCAGGAACCGTCGCGAACGAGGGCCACAGCGAATGCTGGCCTTCGTGATTCACCAGCACGAGAAACACGCCGTCCGGGTTGTCGAACGGGTTGGTCACGACTCCTCCTTGGAGTGCGACTGCCTTGTGGAAGAAGACCTGGTACGGACCAACAAAGGGAGAGCCGGCGGCACGATCACGCACTCACGACCGCTGAAGAGTCGAGGAAGGCGTCCCTGACGACCGCAGTCACCCGGTCCAGCGTGATCTGCGACAGGCCGTTGTGGGGTGAGGTGGGATCCATTCAGCACTCCTCCTCGTCCGCGGGCGACTGTCCGTGGAGTCAACCCATGACTCGCTCCGAAGCGCTTCGCCGTAAGTGCTTCCCCGCGAACGCCGGGACTCGAGCTTCCGGGCGAAGTACAGCCAGGATTCACCGCAGGCCCTGGCGACCTGAGCCATCGCGGCGCTGCAGTGCGGCGGAAGCCGCTGAGCCAGGTGCGCCCACTCCTCCGCTTTGATCAAGTGCAGCTGAAACAGCCGCAGGACGGTACGCCCCGCTATCGTGTGGCGCACCGACGGGTCCCGCCGCAGCGCATCGAGCAGCGGACCGACCTCCGTCGGCGACGGGGGCATCGTCTGGTTTTGGAGTGCCGCGGAGAGCCCGTCATAGGCTTCCTTGCCATTGGCCTTCCCGCCATTGACTTCCGCCCGCTGCCGCGGAGGCACCGGGTCCTGGCCCGAGCGGATCCTGTCCCGGACATCTTTTGCCGTGGACACGGCGATCCCCGCCTCCTGGGCGATCTTCCGTAACGGAAGGTGGGGGCTCTTCTTGATCAGTTCACCGGCACGTTCACGTCCGCTGGCCAGATCCACAGGTCGCGACCGGCCATCCGCACCTATCCGCACGTTTGACTGCGGAGTCTCCGCAGTCAGATTGCGCCTCAGGACCGCGATTGTCTTGTCCGAGAGGCCGCTCACGGACGCGATCACCCGATTCGACCACTCCGGGTGCGAGCGGATGATGCGCAGCGCTGCGGCGGTCCGATCTGCCCGTGACAGCGGAAGCCCATGGCGGGTATTGAGCGTCACCGCCAGGACGAAGGCATCCTCCTCGGTGCCATCAAAGAACCAGACGTCAATGTAGTCGTCATTACGCAACTTGGCCGCACGCAACCTGTGCATGCCATCGATTACCCGGTTCGTACCACGATGGACGATGATCGGTGGAAGTTGATCGTCCACCTCTGCCAGAGCCATCGTATGGCTGGAATCCTCCCCCGCTGTACGCGGGGAATCCGCATCTGAGAGTTCCGCAACCGGAACACTGGTCACTCCGCCGGCCAGGCGCTCACCCTCCTGCCATTCGGCCAGGAACCGCGCAACCTGACCCCCGAGACCCTGCACGGTCCCGCGCACCTCAATCGACATGCTCCCCCGTTCCGCAACCGGTACCCACGTTAAGGCCGGAGCGCCGGCGTGCTGGAATCCCGAGAAGGGATCACGCTCCTGCCGGGTCGACGCGCCTGCCACCGGTTGCTCTTCCGCGCAATTCGAAAGACTTACGGCGCCGTATCGCCGTGGAACCTACGTATCGCCTCACCCGCCTTACCTCGTGGCCGACATTACCACCAACATGACTTGAACATGACGCTCAACGCAGACTTCAGCAACAACTTTCGGCACGTCAACAGTGCGTCAGAATCTTTTGCCACCTTTAAGATCTCTTGACGAAACGATAATCGCCAAGTCTTCGGCGCGCAGCAGTAGGCCGGGCCGCCCCGATCTTGCTCTCGGGACGGCCCGGCCTGCTGAGATTCTTCCGGTGACACATGAAGAGTGGTGCCGAGTACCGCCGACTCCGCCCGGCTTCGAATTCCAAATGGAAATACGGTAGAAGCCGGACTCAAAAGGCACTGACAATTCCCGCACGAGACGGACTCCGTGCACTCCCAACTCACCCAGTGGCAATTGCCCAGTAAGGTGGACTTCGGCGAGCCGGCGGCGAGAAACGAGGATCGTCGCCCCCACCCGAGCGACGGCCCCGGCCACCGCCTTGCGGCCTCGAAGCAGCGCGGTCCCGCACCGGCTGCTCCACAGCGACCCCTTCCTTCCAGACACTTCGTCTACGTGCGGTCCGGCAGCACGACGGCGTCGGCGCCCTGCCGCCAACGCCCGCACCCGCGCCGCTCGTTGCGCGGCCTTCGATCGAACACACCTCGCATTACCTGAACTGTACTACCGCATCGCCTATCACAGGAGTCCTTCCCGCAAGGACCTGCTTCGGGAGCTCTCCGACGCGGAGAACGTGCCAGGACCGTCAGCCCAGGCCGAACCATTCCCGGCACTACGGCACGACCATACGCACGTGCCTGCCCGCCGCCCCGGAGACCAAGGGCCGATCCGAGGCGACGGTGAGCAGCATTTGACGCGCCCTTCCCCCACCGTGTGCACTGGGCACGGGGCCTGTCGGGCCGGTTCCACGGTTCGAGTGCGGAGATTCCGCGGTCAAACGCCCGGACGGGCGGGCGCATCTTGCGCTGCGAGCGGACCACTGGTCCTCGATCTTCGGCAGACAGTCGTCGATCGCCCGGGCCCGGTGACGGCGTCGGCCGGGGTGCCGGCCGGCGACCCGCGTCTTCATATGCCGCGCCACCGTGCGGTAGTCGCACCCGGCCGGCTCGGCCATGGCACGGTAACCGAGATTTCTTCACATGGACCCTCCATGAATTGATCCGCGCGCCATTACCGTCAGGAGACATGCGATGAGCACAGTCAGGCATGATTCGCAAGAACTCACCGTCGTCCCCGCAGCTGTCGTCAGTCGAATTCTGGAAGGACTCGGAAAAGAAGGCGCCGGGATCGTCGAAACCGTCTACCGGCAGGCGGCCCGGGGTGAACTGGTAAATCCCGACAGTTTGTTCCTCCGGCCCGACCCATCAGACCGGCGGCGAGCGATCGCGCTGCCCGCGTATGTCGCGGGCGAAACCCCCGCCATGGGCTTGAAATGGATATCCAGCTTCCCAGGAAATCTGGATCGCGGACTTCCCCGGGCATCCGCGTTGATCGCGCTCAATGACGTGGCGACCGGATTTCCCAGGGCTGTACTCGAAGGCGCCCGGATCAGTGCCTTCCGCACTGCGCTCTCCGCGACGGTGGGCGCCCGCGCGCTACGCGGCGGGGATCTGGCGATACGCCGGATGGCCGTCGTCGGCACTGGGTATATCGCGGACGCCACCGTCAGGGCCATGGCAGAACAGGGCTGGCGTTGCGGCTCCGTCGCCGTGCATGACCTGGACGAGGAGCGGGCGCGCTCATTCGCCGCCTCCCACACCCACGGCATCACCGACACAGTGACCGTACAGCGCACGCTGCGCGCGACGCTCGACGACGCGGACCTGGTGCTCTTCGCCACCACGGCTGTGGAGCCATACGTCGGGGAAGCCGACTGGTTTTACCCTGGGGCCGTCGTACTGCACATGTCTCTGCGCGATCTCAAGCCCGCAGCCATGGCGGGTGCCGAGCACATCGTCGACGAGGTCTCGCACGCGCTGCGGGAGAAGACCTCGCTCGCCCTCGCGCTCGATGAGGGCATCGTCCAGCGCGCCAACATCACCAACATCGGCGACCACCTGGACGGCCGAATCCGCCGGAACCCGAGCAAGACCGCCGTGTACGCACCGTTCGGGCTCGGTTCCCTGGACATCGCGGTTGCCGCTCTCGTCCTGCAGCGCGCGCTGGGCAGCGAGGGCGTTTTCACCGTGCCGGACTTCTCCGGAGCAAGCGCCCGATAGCGACAACTCAGGGCACCGGCAGGATCAGCCTGCCGGTGCCGCCTTCTTGCGGAGGTCCTGGCCGGTGCTCAGGGCCATGGCGGCCAGCAGGCCCAGCATCACGGTCTGAACAATCACACCGAATCCGGCCGCGCCGCAGATCACCGCGAGGAGTCTCTGACCCGCCGCGAGTGCTAGTCCCCCACCGAGATACAGCAGCGCTGCGGACAACCGGCGCGCGGCCGGCGCGGCGGCAGCCCTTACCACGCGGGCGACCAGCATGCACAGGCACAGCGCGACCGAGGCCAGGGTGAGCCAGTAGTAGAGCGTCAAGGCGGCATCCACCCACCCCGTGGCCCGGGCGAGAATGCCGTTGCGGGCCAGCATGAACAGGATCCCCACCTGGGCGACCGGGACGGCCAAAAGGCGCACCATCACGACGAGTAGGCGGCACAGAGCGGCAATGCGGAGCGGCGGCAGAGGGGTGGCCAGGACGGTGCCGACCAGAAGCGGCGCCAGCCACAGGCTGGTGAGCGGATGGCCGATGTCGGTGGTCACGGTGACCGCGGGTGAACCGGTACGCAGCAGGAGCACGGTGGCCGAGGCGATGACGAAAAGGGTGACGGTCAGGACGCGACGGGTCTGGCCGGTGGAGGTTTCCGGCCAGTCAGCCGGGTGAAACCAGAGCCGCGCGGCCCCGGCCAGCGTGTCCGGCCACGAGCGAAGGCCGGTGGCCTGTACCTCCCGGCACAGGTCCTGACCCCAGCGCTCCCGAACGGCTGGTGGGTAGAGGCCAGCCAGGAGGCGAGCCGCCCTCATGCCGGGTCCACCCCGAGCGCGTGCAGGCCTGCCGAGGAGACCCGGGCCATCTGCTGAAGTTCGGTGCGCAGCAGGTTACGTCCGGCGTCGGTGATCTGCATGGTGCGGTGACGCTGCCCCGGATCGTTCGCCTCGTCTGCGGGCCGGATCAGTCCATGTGTCTCAAGGCGGGAGAGGGCGCCGTACAGGCTCCCGGGGCCGAGTTTGGTGCCCGACAGGGACTCGATGGCGGTGTTGATCGCGTAGCCGTGCAGCGGGCCGTCCGCGAGGACGGTGAGTACGAGCATCTGCGCATTGTTGCTGTGCATGGGCCTCCATCCCTGATTTTCCCGGGACATTGTACGCCAAGTCGTGGCACGTGCCACGAAGTAAAGGCGCCAACAACGCGACGCCGGGCGCGACTTGTCGCTGCTCGCCGCGGCCTGCGCCCCGCGGCTACGATTGCCGCGCACTTCTCGAATCCGCCGCGCCGTCGCCCTCGCCCGGGCGGACGGATGCCGTCGAAACGGATCAGTGACATGCGCCAGTTCCAACCCGACACGCTCGACGACATAGCCGCGG
Source organism: Streptomyces sp. NPDC031426 (assembly GCF_055581585.1). NCBI lineage: Bacteria > Bacillati > Actinomycetota > Actinomycetes > Kitasatosporales > Streptomycetaceae > Streptomyces > Streptomyces sp. NPDC031426. Next base: position 461,597 of record NZ_JBVIJE010000002.1, on the reverse strand, counting down.
TGAATCTCGCGGATCCCGCCACACACTCGGAGTTAGACCTCGCCGGGTTCTGGCGCGTGCTGCGGCGGGACAGGCCCGTGTATTGGCATCCCGCAAAGGATGGCAAACCCGGGTTCTGGGTGCTCTCGAAGCACGCCGACGTCCTGGCCGTGTACAAGGACGAGGTCAACTACACCGCCGAAAAGGGCAATGTGCTCACCACTCTTCTCCAGGGCCACGACACGGCCGCAGGGAAGATGCTGGCGGTGACGGACGGCCGGCGGCATCGGGACGTTCGCAACACCCTCCTCAAGGCATTCTCACCACGTGCACTCAGCCGGGTCGCCGAGCGGATCCAGAGGAATACAACCCGCAGGATCGAAGATGCCTTGACCCGGGGCGAGGTGGACTTCGCCGCCGAGGTCGCCGATCACATACCCATGGGCACCATCTGCGACCTGCTCGGCGTACCCGAGAGCGACCGACCGTACCTGCTCCGCCTGAACAAGTCCGCATTGAGTTCGGAGGAGCAGGACGCGGTCGACGGCGATGCCTGGGCGGCCCGCAATGAGATCCTGATGTACTTTCTGGAACTGGCCACCGAGCGTCAGCAGGCGCCGCAGGACGACGTGATCAGCACCCTCGCCACCGCCACCATCAACGGCGAGCGCCTCACCCCTCACGAGGTCATCTTCAACTGCTACAGCCTGATCATCGGCGGAGACGAGACCAGCCGGCTGTCGATGCTCGGCGCAGTGCACTCCTTCATCGAGCACCCCGACCAATGGCAAGCCGTCAAGTCCGGGCGGGCCGGCCTCGATACAGCAGTCGAGGAAGTGCTGCGCTGGACCACCCCGGCCATGCACTTCGGCCGGGTGGCACGAGAGGACGTCAAGGTGCGCGAGGAACTGATCCGGGCCGGCGACGTGGTGACGCTCTGGAACAGCTCGGCGAACCGGGACGAGGAGGTGTTCGACGAACCGGAGACCTACGACCTCACCCGGACACCGAACAAGCACCTCGCCTTCGGATACGGCCCGCACTTCTGTCTCGGCGCCTACCTGGGCAGGAGCGAGATCCGCTCGCTGCTGGAGGTGCTGCGCGACCGGGTCGGGCGGATCGAGCCGACCGGTCCCGTGCAGCGCACACATTCCAATCTGCTGAGTGGCATCTGCCGCCTCCCGGTGCGGCTGACGCCCTCGCACTAGGCAGAGGGGCCGGCGGCCCGACGGGGGATTCGGACCGCCGGCCGGCTATCGCCTCCGGGCGGACCGGAGGAAGACCACGGCGAACACCAGGGCGAACATCACCAGCGCGCAGCTGAAGGTGAGTCCCGCGTACTGCGCGGGGGTGTCGATCGTCCCGGTGAAACCGATGGCACTCCAGATGCTGCGCCGCAGGCCCATCGAGACTGGCAGGGCCAGCGCGCCCGCGGTCACCGCGACGTAAGCCGCGTGCCTCAGCGGACCCGTCGGTGCGGGCCGGACGGTGAGTCGCAGCAATGCGTCGCAAATGACCGCGAAGGCGAACATGCCGCCTGCGAACCATGCGCCCTCGATGAAGAACAGCGAGCTGAAGCCGTCCTCCTGCATCTGCGAGCCGGCCAGCCCGACGCCACCGAGCAGGCTGGCCACCACGACGAGGAGGGTGAAGCGCCGGCGGATCCAGGCGGCGGCGTCGGTACGCACCAACCAGCCGGAAAGCCACCCGAACGCCCGCGGGAACCTACGCCCCAGCAGATCGGCGAGTAGCTGCGTGTCCTGCAGCCAGTCGCCGCCCTCCTGCCGGCCGATCCGTACGGGCAGCAGCCTCCGCGCCCGTGCGTGGACCAGCCAGGTGAGAGCGGTCGGCACGGTGACCACGCCAAGGGCGCCGATGAGCCAGGGCGTGCCCGAGTCCCACAGACTGCGCTGCGCGCCGGTGGCTGTCGCGACCCAGTCGGCGGCGTAGGTCAGCGAGACGAGCGCCGTGGCGATGCCGCTGGCGCGCAGCAGCTGGGTGACCCGGTACAGCGGCAGCGGCTCGGCGCGCCGGCACAGGGGCAAGCGCAGCACGACGAGGAGGACGAGGATCGGCACGCAGAAGAACGTGAACGTCACGACCGCGTCGTAAGGGTCGTCCTGCCAGGGGCTCCCGTCACGAACGGACTTAGCCTGGGTGGTCACGTAGCCGAACACGACGAAGAGGATCGCGTTCAACACAGCCCCCACGAGCGCTGTCCGTACCGCCGGCCGCGCTCGGTGCCCGACCGGCAGGCTCTCACTATCGGCAATCGTCATGTGGATCACTCCATGTGCGGAACCGGAGCCACGCGGGCTCCCCGTACGCGCTAACTGTTGACGTCCTGGCGCAGGAAGAAGACCAGTGCGGCGACTTCCAGGATCAGGAAGGGGATGTACGCGTGGCTGATCGCCCCGCTCCAGGCGCCGCCCGTGAACTTCCCCATGGTGATGTTCTGAACCGTGATACCGGGAAGCCAATGGTCACGGCTGGGGTTGGACAGGAACTTCTCCACCGGCAGGACCCAGCCGAGCGTCAGCGTCAGCCCCACCGGAATGCTGCGGGTGAACACGCCGATCGCGTGGCCGAAGAGGGTGAGCGCTCCGATCCCAATCAGGAGCTGGCCCGCCACGGCGGCGTCGTGCGAGACCGTCGGCGTCTTGCTCTGCACCGCGCTCGCCAGGTATCCCATCACCCCCGCGACGATGCAGAACACCACTCCGAGGGTGAGTGAGGCGGCGAGCTTCCCGAGGAAGACCTCGCTGCGCCGCGGCCGCGCTATGAGCCAGGGCCGGATCGTACCGCTGCTGAAGTCCCCGCCGGCGACTACGGCCGCGCGGCACATGAAGATCGAGGCCACGACCATGCCCGCCTGCTGGAATCCGCCCAGCGGGGTCTGGTGCTGCGGTTTGTAGTTGAACATCAGGAAGCCCAACAGCGAGAGGGCGAAGAGCATCAGCAGAAGGTGGGCTCGGTTGCAGGTGCGCAGCAGCTCCGCGCGGTACGTCCTCATGGGCGCGCTCCTGAGATCGCGGCCTGGAAGGCCTCTTCGAGAGTGGGGGTGACATGGGCGAGCTCGACGAGCTTGATGCCGGCTCCGGCCGCGATCTCGAAGATCTGGCTGGAGAGCAGGTCGGCGTGCCCGTCGGGTGTCACTTTCAACTCGTCCCCGGTCCGCTCTATCGCGAGGCCTTGCTCCTCGAGCAGCACCGCCAGGCTTCCGGTCGCAGCCCCGTCGAGGGCGCGAACGCGCAGGCTGGGCTTGCCGACGAAGGCGTCGAACGGCCCGTCATAGTGGACCTTGCCCTCATGAATGAGGGTCAGCGCGTCGGCGGTTCCCTCCAGTTCGCGCAGCTGGTGGGTGGAGACCACCATGGCGACGTTGCGGTCCGCGGTGCGGCGGATCAGGCGGCGCAGGTGCTGAATCGCCTCCGGGTCCAGCGCGTTGGTCGGCTCGTCCAGCAGCATGACCGCCGGCGAAGCCAGCAGTGCGGCGCCGATCGCCACCCGCTGCCGGTAGCCCTGGGAGAGCGCCTTGACGCGCTTGCCCAGCACGTCGTCGATCTCCATCAGCGTGGCCACCTCCTTCAGTTCGGAGGCGGGCGCGCCGGTCAGGACGCGCTGGATCTCAAGATTGCGGCGAACCGACAGTCCCGGATAGAGGGCCGGGCCCTCGATCATCGCCGAGAGAGGCCGTTCACCGTCGCCGACCCGCATCGTCACCGAGCCCTCGGTGGGACGGATCAGCCCGGTCATGACCCGCATAGTGGTCGATTTTCCGGCGCCGTTGAGGCCGACCAACGCGGTGACCTGGCCCCGCTTGGGGGCCCAGTCCAGTGCGTCGACGGCGACGGTCGTTCCGAACTTCTTTGTCATACCCGCAAGGACAACGGGTGACTCGCTGTCTGCCATGCCAGGGATACTACACGCCGCGTAGCGCTCGTCGCGTACTAATCGGCGCGAACTATCAGGGTCGTGTCATGGCGACCGTGTGAGCGGCGCCGTCAGCAGCGCCGACCTGCGGATGGCAGCCGCCGACGGCTTGTCGTCGGCGCTGGTGCGTCGGCTCGCGGTCGACTCCACCGCTCCGGTGCAGGACATGTCCCCCACCGTGCGGTAGCGAACAGCACGTTCGAGGAGTTGCTCGCCGTCTCCGGGGCCGCCTCAGCCACCAGCCGCGTCCAACTCGGTGAAGGTGGACAGCGGAAAGATCCCTGGTTGCTCGCCGACCTCGTGCACGCCCACGGTGTCAGCCCGTTGCCCTTGTTGCACTACTCCGAGCGGGTTAGCATGTGGGCGAATTTCGCCTGGGAGTTTTCGTACTCCCCTGCGCCGAGCGGGGTTCGGATGTACGCCACCCGCAAGTCGGCAAACCTCGTCAAATCCAGCCCACGCATGGGGAGAACGTGTCGATGCTGCCAGACGCGGTTAAGTTGCGGCCCGAAATTGATGCCGATCGGCTGCGCGCGGACCTGTACGCAGTTGAAAAGCATTTCAGTACCCACACCAATCCGACCCCAGAGGACTCGGACGAAGAGGACGCCGGCGGATGGGCCTACCTCCCACTGCGCATCTCGGGCGGAGACGCGGAGGGCTCCGGGCGGGACGAGGTAGCCGACACGCAGTACATGAAGCACACCCCGTATGTTCGGGAGCTCCTGGAGACCATCGACCTGCCGCTGCGCGCGGTGCGGTTCAGCTCGCTCGCCGCCGGAAAATCGGTACTCGAGCACTCCGACCGACCCTATGGGCTCTCCGCGGGCTGGGTGCGCCTTCATATCCCGGTCGTGACAAACGACCACGCCGTCCTGGTCCTCAACGGAAAGGACTACTGCTGGCAGCCCGGCGAGTTCTGGTACGCGAACTTCGGAACGCCACATTCCCTCTACAACAAGGGCGAGGCAGCGCGGGTCCATCTCATCCTGGACTGCTACATCAGCGAACGGCTCTTCGAACTCTTTCCGGAGCAGCTGCGGAAGGAGATCGAGACCGAGGACATCATGTACTTCAACGGAGGCCAATCACTGCCTGACGATCTGAAGGGCCTCAGTGGCGCAATCACCTTGCCCTCGTCCTTCCTCAGGCCCTATCCCGAGTTTCCCACCGCCAAGGAGTGGAACGCGTTCGAGAAGGACGACGTCGAAGCGGAGTTGTCCGTTCGCGACGGCCACCTCATGGTGAAGCTGGGTGAGCACGAGACGAAGCTGGCCCATCTTGGCAACGGGGCTTTCCGGCCGCTGTGCTGGACCGAGGAGCAGACCTTCGCCATCGAGTCCCACGCCGGTAGGCGCCAGATCGTCTTCCGGTACCGGATCGGCAACCAGGTGCTGGAGACCACGCGGCAGCAGCCCCACCTGGTGGGCTGACGCCCACTTTCGCCCCCGTACCCCTTTCCGGCCGCAGACCACACTCGTGTGGTCGGCGGCCGGAAGCGCTTCTCGCCGCCGGCAGCCGCGAGCGGGACGCGGACCGACTAGCGTTGCCACGGTGACGACGAACCCGCCGGCCGAAGGCCGGATGCCTCCCGAGCCACTGGGCCCCGGTTCGCTGATGTGGGACATCGCCGGCGAGTACCGCGCGTTGCTGATCGTCCCCTCCGCGCTCCTGCTTCAGGTGGCGCATCCGATGGTGGGCGCTGCGGTCTCCCGCCATTCGGTGTTGGGCTCCGACTCGTGGGGACGTGCGATGCGAACCGGATCCTCGATGCTCCGCTACATCTACGGCGGCCCGCTGGCGGTGGCGGAAGGGGAGCGGCTCCGTGCGCTGCACCGCTCGTTCCGGGGCGTCGACGAGCACGGGCGCACCTACCATGCTCTCAACGGAGCGGCGTACGCCTGGGTCAATGCCACCTTGTTCGAGCGCTATGCCACCACCCGGCGGCTGTTCGGCCGCCCGTTACGCCCAGCCCAGCTGCGACGCCTCTACGCGGAGTCGCGGCAGCTGGGCCGCGTCCTGCAAGTTCCCGAGCGGGAGATGCCACCCACGGTGGAGGAGTTTCGCCGCTATTTCCGGGACATGATCCTGCACGGCCTGACGAACACTCCCGCGGCCCGCACGTTGCTCGAGGAAATGCGGCGCCCGCCGCGCCCGCCCGGACTGCCGGCCGGCCTCGACGCCGCCTGGCCGGCGCTCCGGGAGGCGCTGGGCCGGACGGCCCGCCTGCTGGCGGTCGGCACGATTCCGCCCGAGGTCCGGGAACTGCTCGGCGAGCGTTGGACACGGACCGAGCAGTGGGAGTTCAACGCCTTGGCGGCGGCGGTCCGGGCCGGCCACAGCGTCCTGCCGGACCGGTGGCGCTACATGCGCGAGGTCGCCCGGGTGCGCAGCGGTGAGTTCCGGCCCGGCCTGCCGGCTGTCAGTCCTCCTCGTCCCCCAACATAGCCGCGAGGGCATCCAACTGGTCCTGGTCGAGCTGGGCCAGCGGGAAGTCGCGGGGACTCGTGGATCCCGTCCCGGCGTGGGCGGCACACAGTTCCCGGATCCGGTCCAGGAAGGCGGCCGCCAACCGCTCGACGGTGGCGGTGTCATGGATGTGCGGGCAGTGGATCCAATTCACATACAGCCGCCCCTCGGCCACCACCGCGGTGATGTCCAGGAGGTAGCGGCGTATGCCGTCCGGTGCGGCCGTGGGTCCGGTGCTGTCCGGGCTCATGGTGAAGACGCCGTCCTCGCCCGGGCCGCCCGTCGAGAGCTGACCGAGGTAGTTGAAGCGCACCTCGGGGTGGGGCAGCGCGCGCAGCCCGTCAGCCGCGGCATCACTCCGGTTGTGCCTCAGCAGCCCGTAGCCGAGTCCGCCGCCCGGAACCGCGGCCAGAGTGCGGTGCACCCGGGACACGTCGTCAGCCGCCCCGTCGGCCGCCGGGGGGAAGTCCAGGGCCAGGGGGTACATGGTGGTGAACCATCCCACCGTCCGCGAGACATCCACGTCGTCCCAGCGAGACTCGCGGCCATGCCCCTCCATCTCCACGACCACTCGGGTATCGCCGGTCCACTCGGCCAGGGTCCGGCCCAGCGCGGCGAGCAGCAGGTCGAGTGCGCCGACATCGGCCGTGCCCGGGCGCAGCAGTCCTTCGGTCTCCGCCGGGTCCAGCCGGCCGGCCGCCGTGGCGGCGGCGGCATACGTATTGACCTCCGCAGGATCGGCATCGGTGTCCCGCGGCACCGCCAGACCCTTTCCGGAGAGCACCGAGGTCCAGTGGTCGAGTTCGGGCAGCAACTCGTCCGACTGGGCCAGCTCGTCGAGGTGTTGGGCCCAGGTTTGGAACGACGTGGTCTTCACCGGGAACCGCAGCACATCTCCCGACATCAACTGCCCGTACCCCAGCCCCAGATCCTCCAGCAACACCCGCCACGAAACCCCGTCCACCCCCAAATGATGCACCACCAACAACACCCGATCCTCACCCCCCAACCTCACCACCAACCCCCGCAACAAACACCCCGAACCCACCTCCACACCCTCACCCACAGCACCCGCGAACCCCTCCAACACCCCCGGCACATCCCCCCTCAAACCCTCCGGCACCCCCGACAGATCCACCACACCCAACACCACCCGCTCCACCACACCCCCCACACCCACACCCTCCAGAACCCAGCCACCCACCCCATCCCTCACCAACCGCAACCGCAACGCATCGTGATGCCCCACCAACCCCACCAACACCCGCCCCAACACACCCACATCAACCCCACCAGACACCCGCAACCACACCGCCTGGTTGTAAAAACCGACCGCACCACCCCCCTCCACAAACCACCGCACCACCGGCGTCAGCACCACCGAACCCGACACCACCCCCTGCTCACCCAACACCCCACCAGAACCCCCACCCACAAACGGCGCCAACGCCCCCACCGACCGATGACGGAACAACAACCGCGTCGACAACCCCAACCCCAAACGCGCCGCCCGCGCCACCACCTGAATCGACATAATCGAATCCCCACCCAACACAAAAAAATCATCCCAACGCCCAACCCGCTCCACCCCCAACACCTCACACCACACCCCCGCCAACAACTCCTCCACCACACCCACCGGAGCCTCGAACACCCCGCCGGCACCCCGAGAAGCCGACACCGAAACCACCGGCAACGCCGACCGATCCACCTTTCCATTCGACGTCACCGGCAACCGCTCCAACCCCACAAACACCGACGGCACCATATAGCCCGGCAAAAACCGCCCACACCACTCACGCAACTCCTCCTCACCCACCCCCTCCCACACCCCATAAGCCACCAAGCGCACCCCCACACCCGCACCAACCCCCACCACCACAACCCCACCCACCAGCGGATGCGCCCCCAACACCGCCGCCACCTCACCCGGCTCCACCCGGAAACCCCGCACCTTCACCTGATCATCGCCACGCCCGACAAACACCAACTCCCCCCCACCCAAACGCCGCGCCCGATCCCCCGTCCGATACAACCGACCACCCCCACCACCCACCGGATCCGCCACAAACCGCTCCCCCGACACACCACCACCACCCACATAACCCCGCGCCACACCAGCACCCCCCACATACACCTCACCCTCGACCCACACCGGAACCGGCCTCAACCACTCATCCAGCACCACCACCCGCGCCCCACCCAGACCCCACCCCAACGGCACCGAACCCACACCCTCAACAACAGCACCATCAGAACCCGCAACAGACCCATCAACCTCAGGAAGACAATCCCCCACCTCGAACGCCAACACCCCCACCGTCGTCTCCGTCGGCCCGTAGTGATTCACCACCCGACACCCCGGCGCCACCTCACGCAGCCCCCGCACCACACCCCAGTCCAACGCCTCACCCCCCACCACCCACACACCCACACCCTCCACACCCAACCCACGACCACCCTCGACCAACGCCCGCACCAACGACGGCGTCACCTTCACACAATCCACCCCATGCCGGGCCAAATACCCCCCAAACTCCACCGGATCCCCCACACACTCCTCCGGCAACACATGCAGCACACCCCCCGAACACAACGCAGAAAACACCGCCGTGAACCCCAGATCCGCCCCCAACGACGACACCACCCCGAACACCGCACCCGACCCCAACCCCAACACCGACCCCACACCCGCCACATACTCAGCCAACCCCCCATGCGTCACACACACACCCTTCGGCACCCCCGTCGACCCCGACGTGAACACCACATACGCCAACTGCTCACCCCCCAACACACCCACCCCACCCGAAGAACCCACCGCACCCGAAGAACCCACCGGATCCGACGAACACCCAGCCACCCCCTCACCCCACACATCCACCCCCACAACACCCTCACCCAAACCCGCCACATCACCCAAACCACCCACCACAACCCCCACACCAGCCTCCTCCACCATCACCCTCCGCCGCCCCACCGGCACCCCCGGATCCAACGGCACCAACACACCACCCGCCTTCAACACACCCAACAAACCCACCACAAACCCAACCGACCGCCCCGCCACCACACCCACCCGCACCTCAGCCCCCACACCCAACCCCCGCAAACACCACGCCAACCGATTCGACCAACCCTCCAACTCCCCATACGACAACACCCCATCCCCCGCCACCACCGCCACCGCACCCGGCACCCGCCCCGCCCACCCAGCAAACCGCTCATGCACAAACCCAGCCCCGGACACATCTGTGCCGCCGTCGGGGCGGACGGCGAACACGGACGACGGTGCCCCGTCCTCCGGCTTCGCCTCCACGACGGCCAGCTCCCGCACCGTGACCTCGGGGTCCTCCGCGACCCGGCCCAGCACCGCGCACAGCTGGCCCAGCAGCAGCAGCGCATCGGCCGCCGACATCGAGCCAAGGTCATGCCACAGCTCGAGCCGCACGCCGCCCTGCTCCTCCCAGCCCGAGATCCGTACCTCGAACCGTTCGGTCACCGCTTCCAGGACATCGATGGCGGGGCGGTCGACAGCCGTGTCGAACGCCCCTGACGCTTCCCCGTTCTCCCAGTCGAAGCCCGCCCCGAAGCCGCCGTCACCCAGTTCCCCGGCGCCGCCCGACTCCCCTTGGCGCAGACGGGAGTCGAGCTGCTCCCGGCCGAAGTACTCCTGGACCTCCGCCATCCGCTCCAGCTCCGCCTGGAGCCGCAGCACGAACGCCGCCAGCTGCTCGCCGCCCTCCGGCTTCTCGGAGGCGGGCAGGTACTTGGCGATCGGTCCGACGGCCGACCGCAGCTCCTCGGCACGCCGGTTGCCGAAGCGGACGTCGACGGCGAACCGCCCACCGTCGGTGATCCGGTCAAGCAACAGGCGCCAGCTGGCCAGCACCACGGTGGAGAGGGGGACGCCCCATGTCTCGGCCAGCGCGCGCAGCCGCGCGTTCGTCCCTTCCGTCAGGTACTTGACCGTCGAGCCGGGCCGGTACGGCGCGGTGTGCGCGCCGCGCTGCACGAAAGGCAGCTCGGGACGTGCCAGGGCGGCCGGGTCCCGGCCGAGCCAGTACTCTCGCTCGAGCTCGAACTCCGCCTCGTCCAGAAGGCTCTGCTGCCACTGGGCCAGGTCCGCGTACTGCAGCACCTCGTCATCGGCCTGGTCCTTCTCGCCGGCCAGCTCCTGCCCCAGCTCGGCGACCAGGACACCCATCGAGGCCACGTCCGCGCACATCGCCGACACCCGCAGCAGCAGGCGGGTGCCCGATCCCGCTTCCGCCGCGTCCGTCCGGACCAGCAGGGCCTGGATGACCGGGCCGCTCTCCAGGTCGAACGGGGCCGTGCGCAGTGCCTCCCACAGCGCAGCACACCTCTTGCGCTGCTCCTCAGGCGCACTTCCCTGCAGGTCATGAACCGTGAGGGCGACCTCTCCGCCCTCCTCGTCGATCACCTGGAGCGGCACATCCGCACCCTCAGGGCGGCGAAAACCGGTCCGCAGAATCTCATGCCTGGCCACCAGCCGCCCGAGCGCGCCGCGCAGCGCCTCGGCGTCGCAGGGCTCCGGCAGGCGGACGGAGCAGCGGACCGCGTAGCCGGCCGCGCCTCCTGTCGTCAACAGGCTCCAGACACGGCGCTGCTGGCTCGACAGCCGGAATCCCTCGATGGCCGACTTCATGCACGTCCTCCTTGCCTAGGCTCGGGCTCGCCCGCGTCCCGCGTGCGTTCCCGACGAGCGTTCTTCAGACGGTTCAAACTGGCCAGGCTGACGGCGCCGCTTCGCTCGCGGCGTGCACGCTCGTCCACGGCCTCGATGCGCCGGGTGAGGTCCGACAGTCGGGCATCCGGTTCAAGGACCGCCAACTCGACCAGGCGCTCGAAGTGCCGGGCGAGCCGGGAGACGGTCGCGTTCTCGAACAGTGCGGTCTTGTACTCGAATGTGGCGCGCAGCCGCCCGCCCTGCCGCTGGATGTCGAGCCGCAGGTCGTACCGGGCCTGCCGGGTGCCGCCGCGCAGCGGCTCGACCCGTATCCCGGGGAAGGTCTCGGCCAGCTCCGGGGTGTCCTGCACCACGAACCAGGTCTGGAACAGCGGAAGATGGCCCTCGCTGCGCTCCGGTCTGAGCTCCTGGACCACTCGTTCGAAGGGGACGTCCTGGTGGGCATAGGCATCCAGGCAGACTTCGCGGGTGCGCTCCAAGAGCTCGCGGAAGGTGGGGTCCCCCTCCAGACTCATCCGTAACACCAGCGTGTTGGCGAAGAAGCCCACGGTGTTCTCCAGCTCCGCACGACCGCGGCCTGCGATCGGGGTGCCGACCACCACGTCCCCCAGGTGCCGGTTGTGTCCCAGAGCCATCGCGAACACCGTCAGGTACGCCATGAACGGCGTGACTGCCGCTTCGTTGCCGAATTCCTGCAGGCGGGCCACCACCGGGCCGGGCAACTCCGCGGCCACCACCGCGGCATCACCGGTCACTCCGGCCTCCCCACGAGGCCGGTCGGTGGGCAGCGGGGCGTCCGCCACGCCGGCGAGCTGCCCACGCCAGTAGGCGAGCTGCCGCGCCAGCCGCTCACCGCCGAGCCACGAGCGCTGCCAGCGGGCGTAGTCGGTGAAGGTGACCGGTAGCGGCGCCAGTGCGAGTTCGTCCGCGCCGTCGTCCTGCATGGCCCGGTACCCCGCGCCCAACTCCTCGAGCAGCACCTCCAGCGAGCGGCCGTCGGCGATCAGGTGGTGCAGGGCCAAGACCAACACGTGCTCCTGCGGTCCCAGCCGCAGCAGCGCAAGCCGCCACAGCGGACCCTCGGTCAGCGCGAACGGGGTACCGGTGGCCATACCTACCAGCTGTGTGGTGAGGTTGTGCCGGTCGGGCTCGGCCACCCCGCTCAGGTCGAACAGCGGCACATCAGCACGGATTCGCGGGGTCACCACTTGGCGCGGTTCCTGGGGGCAGCTGTCGTCGATGCGGATCCGCAGCGCGTCATGGCGGCCCACGAGCCGCTGCCAGGCGCTCCTCAGCGCGGCAACGTTCAGGCTGCCGTGAAATCGGACCGCGCCGGTGATGTGGTAGAGGGCCGTGCCGGGCTCCCAGGTCTCCAGGAACCACAGCCGCTGCTGTGCGGACGAGAGCGGGGCCGGACCGGCCTCCGGCGTGTGCCGCAGCTCGGGAACCGGTTCCGCGGGCCCACCGTCCCGCTCGTCGCGGGCCTTCTCGACAGCGGCGGCAAGCCGGGCAGCCGTCGTCTCGGTGAACACCAGCCGCAACGGCAGGTCGACGTCGAACACCTCGCGGAGACGGTTGTGCACCCGGGCCGCCGTCAGCGAGTGCCCGCCCAGGACGAAGAAGTCGTCGCCCGGGTCGACCCGTTCAAGGCCGAGGACGTCCTGCCAGATGCCGCACACGACCGCCTCGATCGCGCCACGCGGTTCGCGCCGCCCCGGTCTGTCGGGGCCGGCGGCCGTCCGCTCGGGGACGGGCAGGGCGCGGTAGTCGGTCTTGCCGTTCGGAGTCAGTGGCAGGCCGTCCAGCAGGGTGAATGTGGCGGGGACCATGAACTCCGGCAGCAGCCGCTCACAGTGCGCGCGCAGCTCCGCGGCGGTGGGGGCAGCCCCCTCGGCGACAACATAGGCGGCCAGCTGCCGGTCCCCGCCAGGACCGCCGTCGCGCAGCCGCACCGCGGCGGCGCGTACGGCCGGGTGGCGCTGCAGGGCCTGCTCGATCTCGCCGGGTTCGATGCGAAAGCCGCGCAGCTTCACCTGCTGGTCGGTCCGGCCCAGGAAGGTGACCGCGCCGTCCCCGTCGGTCCGGACCAGGTCGCCGGTGCGGTACATGCGGCCGCCGACGGCACCGAACGGGTCGGGCAGGAAGCGCTCTGCTGTCAACGCGGGGTGCCCCGCGTAGCCGTGGGCGAGCCCGTCGCCGCCGACGTACAGCTCGCCGACCGCATCGGGGGGCACCAGGTTGCCGGCCTCGTCGAGGACGTAGGCGATGGTGTTCGCCAGGGGCCGGCCGATCGGCACGGAACGGGCGCCGTCGGGGACGTCGCGGATCCGGTGCCACAGGGCGAAGGTGGTGCTCTCGGTCGGGCCGTAGACGTGCAGCAGCCGCTCCGGAGGACCCTCGCGCAGCACAGCCGCGGTGAGCGTCGGATCGAGCTGCTCGCCGCCGAACATCAGAGTGCGCAGCGGGGCGAAGGCCGTGGCGTCGGCCGCGGCGATCTGCTGGTAGAGCGCGGTGGTCAGGAAGGCGGTGGTGGCGCCCAGTTCGCGGATCGTGCGGGCATAGCCTCCAGTGGACAGAACGTCGTCCCCGTCCATCACGATGAGGGCGGCACCGTTCAGCAGCGCGCCCCAGATCTCGAACGTCGCTGCGTCGAAGGCGGTGTTGGACGTGTGGCAGATCCGATCGCCCGGGCCGAGGTCGACGTAGTCGGTGTTGAGCACGAGGCGGCTGACGGCGCGCTGCGGAATGACGATGCCCTTGGGAACCCCGGTCGATCCCGACGTGTACATCACGTACGCGGGCCACTCCCCGCAGTCCTTGTGCCGCGCGGGCCGCGGGGAGCCGACCGGGTCGGCAGGCGCGTCGATGCGGAGCGTCGGCACGCCGGAAGCCTCGGGCATGCCAGGTTCGTGCTCGGCGTCGGTGACGATGAGGTCGAGCCCGCTGTCCGCGATCATGCGCGCCAGCCGTGCCGCGGGGTATCCGGGGTCGAGCGGTACATAGGCACCACCCGCCTGCACGATGCCGACCACGGCCTGTACGAAGGCGGTCGAGCGCGGTAGGAAGACGCCGACGCGGCCGCCCGGCCGCAGGCCTCGGTCGGCCAACCGGCCGGCGACGTGCGCCGCCCGGTCTGCCAAGTAGCCATACGTCCACTGTCGGGGGCCCTCGCTCAGGGCGATGGCATCGGCTCGGGCCGAGCACTGCTCCTCGAACTGCTCGAACAGCCCGCGCTCGCGCGGGTATGCGGTGCTGGTGGCGTTGCCCTGTGCGGCCAGCCGCAGCGCCTCCTCCGGTGGCAGCAGCGGCAGCCTGCCGATGGGGGTGTCGGGTGCGGCGGCGAGTGCGGAGAGCAGGTGAACGAGCCGGCGCAGCAGGGTGGCTGCCTCCCGCGAGCCGATCCGGTGGCCGTCGTAGATCAGCTGGAGGGCCGGACCCCGGGCCCGGCCGGGCAGCGCCACCAGCGTCAGCGGGAAGGTCGTCCGTTCCTGTCCGGCGTTGCGGCGGAAGGTCAGGCCGGTGTCGTCGAGCCGGACTCCGCCAGGGTCGGACGGGTAGTTCTCGTAGACCACCAGCGACTCGAACAGGGGGGCGCCGGGGCGCAGGTCGGCCAGGCCCTGTACCCGGGAGAGCGGAAGGTGCGCGTGCTGACGCCCCTCCACCAAGCGGTGCTGCAGGGTCCGCAGCCACTGAACGGCCGGTGTGCCGGGCTCGATGGGCACCCGGACGGGCACGGTGTTGATGCAGAGACCGACCAGGTCCTCGATGCCGGGCAGTTCCGGGGGCCGCACGGCCGTGGTGGTGCCGAACAGCACGGAGTGCTCGCCGCTGTAGCGGCCGAGCAGCAGCGCCCAGGCACCCTGAACGACGGTGCTCACGGTGAGCCCGCGCCGGGCCAGGGCGTCCAGGTCCTCGGCCACCCTCTCGGGCAGCTCGACCCGGTGCGCACCGCCCTCGCCCTCCTCGGGGGCGGGGGTTGTGCCGCGGTCCAACGGCAGCGGGGTGGCCTCGGTGAAGCCGGCCAGTTCGGAACGCCAGAACCGCTCCGTGGCCTTCAGGTCCTGACGCGCCAGCCAGGTGACGTAGTCCTCGAACGGGCGAGCAGCGGGCAGCTGCGGTGCACCGCCGCCGCAGGCGGCCGCATAGCCGGCGGCCACGTCCCGCAGCACCAGCGGCACCGACCAGCCGTCGAGCAGCAGGTGGTGGTGCGTCCAGACGAACTGGTGGACGGCCTCGTCCAGCCGCAGCAGCATGAAGCGCAACAGCGGAGGACGGGCCGCGTCGAAACCGGCCTCCCGGTCGCGGCGCAACAGCTGCGCCAGTCGCTCGTCCCGCTCCGGCTCCGGGACGTCACGCCAGTCCTCCTCCTTCCAGGGCACCTCGACGGTGCGGTGGACCAGCTGGACCGGTGGCTTTCCTTCCACCGCGTGGAAGGAGGTACGCAGTGCCGTGTGCCGCGACACGGCCGCCATCCAGGCGCGGCGGAAAGCCGCCGGGTCGAGCCGGCCCTCGATGAGAACGCCGACCTGTTCGACGTAGGCGTCGTCCTCAGGGGTGAGGAGCGAGTGGAACCACATGCCCTCCTGCATGGGGGTCAGCGGGTAGGCACCCCCGACCGGTGTGGGCCGGGGTGCCGGGGTGGCATCGCTCATGGCAGTCGCCCTTTCGGTCCGTAGGTTGCCGTCAGTCGTCGAACCGCTCGTTCAGCTTGGCCAGTTGGCGGGCGGACAGGGTGCCGGACGGGGATGCGGCGGACACTTCGCGAGCCTCGTCGGCGAGGCCGCGCAGTGTCTCCAGGCAGCGCTCCGCCAAGTCGACGACGGTCCTGCGGTGATTCAAGCGGCGGCTGTAGATCCAGGTGAAAGTCAGCTCCCCGCCCAGCACGAAGGCGTTGATCTCAAGCAGGTGGAGACGCACGGCGTGCGGGTCCCTGGCCGGCCCGGGGTCTTCCGGCGCCGGCTCCCACAGCCCGCCGGGCCGGAAGCTGCTGTCGAGACGGCCCAGGTAGTTGAAGACGATCGAGGCCGTCGGCAGCTCCGCGAGCTTCCGGGTCGCCGGGTCCTCGGAGCGCAGATGGCGCAGCAGCCCGTAGCCGAGGCCCTGTCCGGGCACCGCGGCGAGCCGCTCGCGGACCTGCTGCAGGGCGCGGGCGGGCGAGACCCCCGGCGTTATCTCCAGATGGACGGGGTGGACGCTGGTGAACCAGCCGACCGTGCGGGAGATGTCCATCCCGTCCGGCACCTGTTCGCGCCCATGGCCCTCCAGCTCGACCAGGACGCCCGGTTCGCCCGTCGCCTCGGTCAGCGCCAGGGTGGCCGCGGTCAGCAGGACCTCGTCGACCCGGGCCCCGTAGGCCCGCGGCACGTCCCGCAGCAACGCCGCGGTCCGCTCACCGTCGAGGCTCACCCGCACGGAGTCCGCATCGGCCCGGGTGTTGACGTCCTCCAGGGATTCGTCCTCGTGCGGCAGCAGGTCGAGCGGCACTGCGGTCTGCGCTCCGGCTTGCACCGTCGAGACCCAGTGGTCGGCCTCCGCGCCGACCTCCTCGGACTGGGCGCGCTCGTGCAGGTGCCGGGCCCAGTCGCGGAAGGCGGTGGTCTTCGCCGGCAGCGCGACCTGCACGTCCGGACCGTCGGCGAGTGCCTGCCGGTAGGCCTCGTGCAGATCCTCCAGCAGGATCCGCCAGGACACTCCGTCCACCGCGAGGTGATGGCCGATCAGCAGCAGTCTGCCGGGAATGTCCGGCCCGAGATCGAAGTACCAGGCTCCGAGCAGGCACCCGGCGGCCAGGTCCAGCGCCGTCTGGGCGCGTGCGGCCATCCGCTCCAGCTCCGCGGACCGGTCCTTTTCCGGGAGCGTGGCGAGGTTCACCACCTGCAGCAGTCGGTCGGGGATGCCGTCGAGACCGGCCTGTTCGATGAGCCCGGTCATCCCGTCGTCCGGGGACGAGCCGTTCGCCGTTCGCGGCAACCGCAGGCGCAATGCGTCGTGGTGACGGGTGAGCGCCGTCAGGGCGGCGTTCAGCGCCGTCGGGTCCACCGGGCCGCGGGCACGGAGCAGCACGGCCTGGTTGGCGTGCTCCGGCGCCCCCGTGCGTTCGGCGAGGAACTCCGCCTGGATCGGGGTCGCCGGGAACTGCCCGGTGATGACGCCCTGTTCGGCGCGCTGCACCGTCCCGGCGAGCGCGGCATCGCCCGCCTCCACCGCGACAGCGGCGAGCTCACCGAGCGTCTGGTGCCGGAACACCTGCTTGGTCTGCACCAGCCAGCCCGCGGTGCGGGCCCGGGTGACGACCTGGAGGCTGACGATGGAATCCCCGCCGAGGACGAAGAAGTTGTCGTGGACACCCACGCGTTCCACACCCAGCACGTCGGCCCAGATCGCGGCCAGCGCCCGCTCGGCGGGCGTCTTCGGCTCCTCGTCATCCGCCTCCCTTTCCGCGCTCGGGAGCGGCACGGGCAGCGCGGCCAGGGCCGCGCGGTCCACCTTGCCGTTCGGGCTGACCGGCAGCGCGTCCAGGCGGACGAAGGCCGTCGGGACGAGCGCCGCGGGCAGCCGCTGTGCCGCGCCTGCCCGTAGCTCGGCGGTCAGGGTGTCCCGGCCGCTTTCCGCGTCGGTGGGCGGCGGCGCGACCACGAAGGCGACCAGACGGGATTCGGCCTCCGCCCGGTCGGGCACCACGACGACGGCTGCGGCCGAGACATCGGGATGTGCCGTCAGCGCGGCCTCCACCTCGCCGGGTTCTATGCGCAGACCGCGCAGCTTGATCTGGTCGTCGAAGCGGCCGAGGAACTCCAGGTTGCCGTCGTCGCGACGGCGCACCCGGTCGCCGGTGCGATACAGCCGGCTGCCGGGCGGGCCGAACGGATCGGGCAGGAAGCGCCCGGCGGTCAGTCCCGGCCGCTCGAAGTAGCCGCGGCCCACCGCGGCGCCGCCCAGATACAACTCGCCGGCGACGCCGTCCGGCAGTAGCCGGCCGCGGTGGTCGAGAACGTACGCCCGGGTGTGGCGCAGGGGCCTGCCGATCGGCGTGAGGGCGTCGTCGGTCCGCTCCTCCCGGGCCGCGAGGTCCACGTACCAGGTGTTGTCGACGGTGGCCTCGGTGACGCCGTACGAGTTGACCAGCCGCAGCCCGGGGCCGCCGAGAGTGCGGGCCCGCTCCAGGTCCCGCATCGGCAGCGCGTCCGCGCCGCTCACCAGCAGCCGCAGCGCGTCCAGCACCCGGCCGGCGCGGCGTGCCTCCCCGGTCAGGTGGCGGAGCACGACGGGGACGAACTCGGCCGCGGTGATCCGCTGTTCGTCCATCCGGGCGAGCAGGCCGGCCGGCTCGAGGAGCAGGCTGCGCGGGCACAGCACGAGCGTGCCCGCGGAGCCGAGCGCCCGTGCGAGGTCCTCGGTGAAGACGTCGAAGGCGGCGCTGGCGGTCTGCAGAGTGCGGTCGGCCGCGCCCAGCCCCGCTGCCTCCCGCCAGGCCGCCACGCCGCGGGCCAGGGCGGCGCGGGTGATCCCGACGCCCTTGGGACGCCCTGTCGAGCCTGAGGTGTAGATGAGATAGGCGAGGCAGCCCTGGTCCACGGCGTCGCTCAGGTCGTCGGCCGACTGGGCGGCCAGCTCCTGGGTCAGCTCGTTCAAGGCCAGGCTCAGGGCTCCCGGCGGAGCGGCCTCGTGCCCGTCCGCCGTATCGCTCAGCAGCACGCGGATTCCGGCGTCGGCAAGGATGAGTGCGCGCCGGTCGGCCGGGTGGTCGGGATCGACGGGCACATAGACCCCGCCGGCCTTGAGCACCGCGAGGACGGCGACGACCAGGTCCGGGCTCCGGTCGAGCAGCAGTCCGACGCGGGTCTCGGGGCCCACGCCGTGCCGGCGCAGCAGCCGCGCCAGCCGGTTCGCCCGCGCGTTGAGCGCACCGTAGCCGAGCTGTCGTTCCCCCCAGACGACGGCGACCCGGTCGGGGGCCCGCCCGGCCTGCCGTTCGACCAGCGTGTGCAGGTCCTCCGACGCGGTGTTGGCCCGCGACGGGGTCGGGCCGTCCAGCAGCGGCCGCGGCTCGGGCTCATCGGCGAGCGGCAGTTCGCGCAGCGGACGGTCGGGATCCGCCGCCATCCCGGCCAGCAGCCCGCGCAGTTGCCCGAGCAGACGCAGGCAGTCCTGCGCGCGGTAGCGGCCGGTGTCGTACAGCAGGGTGAGCGGCATCTGCGGGCCGGGAGCCGAACCCAGGGTCAGCGGATAGCTTGTCTGCTCGACGCCTTGGACGTCCTCGATCCGCAGCCCGGCCGGCACTCCGCCGGCCGCCTCGCCCGGCGGATAGTTCTCGAACACCACGATGCTCTCGAACAGGCTCCGGCCGCGGGGCATCCCGCTCCAGTCGGCAATCCGGAGCAGCGAGTGGTGGCAGTAGCGCTGGACGTCCAGGCTCCGGGCGTGCAGGTCGCGCAGCCAGGCCCCGACGGTCTGGTCGGCGCCCGCGTCGACGCGCAGCGGCACGGTGTTGATCAGGAGGCCGATCATGTTCTCGACGCCGGGCAGCTCGGGGGGCCGGTTGGCCACCGTGACGCCGAACACGACGTCCTCGTCGCCGCTGTACATGCCCAGGAGCAGCGCCCAGGCGGCGTTCACCAGCGTGCTGGGCGTCAGTCCGAGCCCGCGGGCAAGTTGGTACACCCGCTCGGTCTCCGCCTCGGACAGCCGGATCTCCTCCTGGGCACAGCTCGGTCCGCCCTCCGTCTTGGCGGGGTCCCCCGCGGGCAGGGGCGTGGGCCCGCTGCGGCCGCGCAGCGCGCCGCGCCAGAATTCCTCGGCCTCGGCCGGGTCCTGGCGCTCCACCCAGGCGACGTACTCGCGGAAGGGCGGGGACGGCTGCGGCACGAAGAACCGCTGATCGCGCGTCGCCTGGTAGCGGTCGAACAGCTCCTTCGTCAGCAGGGGCATGGACCAGCCGTCGAGCAGGATGTGGTGGTGCGTCCAGACCATGTGCCAGGCGTCGTCCTCGACCCGGACGAGCGTCAGGTTGATCAGGGGGGCGGAGGACAGGTCGAAGCGGTTGAAGCGGATCTCCCGCCGCAGCGCCTCCAGCGCCGACAGTTGTTCGGCGTCGGTCCGGTCCCGCCAGTCGAGTTCGGTCCAGGACGGCGGCACACGGCGGTGCGCCACCTGCAGCGGGCGTTCCAGGCCGTCGAACAGGAAGGAGGTGCGCAGCACCTCGTGGTGGTCGACGAGTTCGGCCCATGCGGTGCGCAGCAGCTCCGGATCGAGGTCGCCGCTCAGCCGGCAGGCGAGCTGGACGATGTACACGCCGCTGCCGGGCTCCTCGGCACAGTGGAACAGCATGCCTTCCTGGAGGGGGGAAAGCGGGTAGGTGTCCGCCGCTTCTCGGGCCTCCGTCACGGCCGCGACTTCCTCGCGCAGCAGTCCGGCCAGTCGGCGCATCTCGGCGCTGGTGTGCAGCCGCACGTTGTAGTCCAGTCGCAGGCGCAGCCGGCCGCCGGAGACGATCGCGCCGACCGCGAGGCGGTAGGGCCGCTGTTCGTCCGCGGGCTGGTTGTCTCCGGCGGACTCGGGGGCGGCGTCCCACGGTGTCTCGCTGCCGGCCGGGGCGTCGACCACGTGGCCGAGGTAGTTGAAGACGACGTCCGGGACGGCCAGGGAGCGCAGCCGCTCGGTGGCCGCGTCGGAGCGGTGGTAGCGCAGCAGACCGTAGCCGTGACCCCGGTCCGGTGCGTCGCGCAGCCGCTGGCGGACCCGGGCGAGAGCGGTGCGGGCATCGCCGCCGGTGTCCAGCAGGAGCGGGTGAATGGCGGTGAACCACCCGACGGTGCGGGAGACATCGAGGTCTCCGTCGCCGCGTCCGTGGCCCTCCACGTCGACTGTGACGCGCGGCGCGCCCGTCCAGGCGGAGAGCGCGCGGCCCAGCGCGGTCAGCAGCATCTCCTGGATCGTGGCGTCGGCCGCCTGTCCGCCGGAGCGGATCAGCGCGCGGGTCTCCCGCTCGCCGAGGACGATCTCTTCGCTCGCGGCATCGGCGTACGTGTCGGCCGCCGCATCCCCGTCCACGACAGGGCGGCCCGGAAGGGCGGTGGCACCGGAGGTGAGTGTGTCCACCCAGTACGGGATCTGGCGGTCCAGCTCGTCCGACCGTGCCTTTTCCGCCAGTTGCTCGCTCCACTCGCGGAACGAGGCGGTCTTCGCGGGCAGGCTGATCTCGCGCCCGTCGGCGGCCGAGCGCAGCGCAAGCGCGAGATCGTCCGCCAGGATCCGCCACGAGACGCTGTCCACGGCGAGGTGATGGGCCACCAGCAGCAGGCGGTCGCCCAGCCGCGTGCCGAGCCGGACGTAAAGGGCGCGTATCAGGCAGCCGGCGGACAGGTTGAGCCCGGCCTGCACGCGGTCGGTCAGCCGAGCGAGGGCAGCGGACTGCTCGGCGACCGGCAGCGCGCCGAGGTCCACCGTCGTCAGCAGGCTGTCCGGCGGCACCTGCCGTCCTGCCACCTCCAGCGTAGGGCCGTCCGTGCCGGCCAGCACCCGCAGCCGGAGGGCGTCGTGGTGCCCGACCAGCTCCTGCAGGGCTCCCTTCAGGACGCTGGGCGGCACGGGCCTGCGCAGCCGCAGCATCAGCGACTGGTTGAAGTGGTGGGGCACGGCCGCATCGCGGTCGAGGAACCATCGCTGCACGGGTGTGGGCCGGATCGGGCCGATGGCGGCCGCGGCCCGCTCGGCCCCGCCGGCGGTCTGCGTCCGGGGCGTCCCCGGCCCGTCCGGGGCAGCCGAGGCCGTCACCGCCTCCGCCAGTTCGGCGACGGTGGGGTGTTCGAAGAGCAGCTTCGGGGTGACGGGGAGTCCGGCCCGGGTTGCCTTGGAGACCACTTGGATACTCAGGATGGAGTCGCCGCCCAGGGCGAAGAAGTTCTGGTCGAGGGCGATCCGTTCGACGCCGAGCACTTCGGCCCAGATCGCGACCAGGGTCTGCTCGGCGGGAGTTCGCGGCGCGGCGTCGCCACCGTCGTCCGTGCCGGCGGACGGTGCGCCGGCAGCCGCCGTGGGCGCCGGCAGCCGGTTGCGGTCCACCTTGCCGCTGGGGGTCGTCGGCAGGGCGTCGAGCAGGACGAAGGCCGCCGGAACCATATGGTTGGGGAGCTTGCGGGCACAGAAGTCGCGCAGCTCCGCCTCCCCCACCTGCTCCCGGAGGACCACGTGGGCGACCAGCCGGGCGCCGCCGCTCGCCTCCCGCCGGGCGGTGACCACGGACTCCTGGATCGCCGGGTGGCGGTTCAGGACGGTCTCGATCTCGCCCGGTTCGATCCGGAAACCGCGGATCTTCACCTGCTCGTCGGTCCTGCCCAGGTAGGCCAGTAAGCCGCCGGGGAGGAACCGCACCAGGTCACCGGTGCGGTAGAGCCGGGCGCCGGGCGCCGGGCCGAACGGGTCGGGCACGAACCGGTCCGCGCTGAGGCCAGGGCGGCCCAGGTAGCCGCGGGCGAGTCCGCTACCACCCAGATAGAGCTCGCCGGGCACGCCGGCGGGCACCGGCCGCATCCGCCGGTCCAGGACGTAGACGCGCGTTCCCGCGATCGGACGGCCGATGGTGACCGGCTCTCCGGCGCGGCACTCGGTGAAGGTGGACCAGACAGTCGCCTCGGTGGGACCGTACAGATTGACCAGGCGCCGGCCGGGCGACCAGCGGTCCACCACCTCCTGGGGACAGGCCTCGCCGCCCACTGCGAGGGTCCGCAGGGCGGGCAGCTCGCTCCCGGGCAGCGCCGCGAGGACGGAGGGAGGCAGCAGCGTGGCGGTGACGGCCTGCTCGTTCAGCAGCTCGATCAGGCCGGGGCCGGGCATCCGGTGCTCGGCGTCGGCGACCACGAGGCAGCCGCCGGAGGTCAGCGCCGCCACCATCTCCAATATCGACGCGTCGAAGCTGGTGGAGGCGAACTGCAGCACCCTGCTGCGGGATCCGAGTTCAAGGGCGCCACGCAGGGCGAGCGCGAACGCGGCGATGCCACGGTGGGAGACCATGGCGCCCTTCGGGGTGCCGGTGGAACCCGAGGTGTAGATGAGGTAGGCGAGCCGGTCCAGGGCGGTGCAGCCGGGCGGCGCGGGGTCGGTCGCGGCCCCGTCCGCTGCCTCGTGCCGGTCGTCCAGCAGGAGGACGGGAACACCGTCGAGCGGGAGGCGCGCAGCCAGTTCACCGCGGGTGAGCACGAGGCGCAGCCCGCTGTCGCGCACCATGAACGCAAGGCGGTCCACGGGGTAGCCAGGGTCGAGCGGCACGTAGGCGCCGCCCGCGCGCATCACGGCGAGCATGCTCAGCACAGTCTCCGGCGACCGCTCCAGAGCCACGCCGACGGCGACGTCAGGGCCGACACCCCGTGCGCGCAGCCGCCGCGCCAGCCGATCGACCCGGGCCAGCAAGGCGGCGTAGGTGAGCTGATAGGCGCCGAGGACCAGCGCCACGGCGTCGGGGGTGCGCGCGGCCTGGTCCGCGATCAGCTGGACCAGGTCGAGCACCGGCGCGCCCGGAGCGGGCGTCCGGCTCCACTCCTGAAGGATCTGCCGCTGCTCGTCCGCGCCGAGCATGCTCAGCGCGCTCAGCTTCGTGTCCGGGCGCGCCGCCAGGGCCCCCAGCACAGTGAGGAAGTGGCGGGTCATCCGCGCAATGGTGGCGGGTTCGAAGAGGTCGGTGTTGTACTCCAGGCTGCCGGACAACACGCCCGGTGCCTCATTGAGGTTCATGGTGAGGTCGAACTTGGTCTTGCCGCGGCCTGGTGCCGACTCCCAGGGACGCACCTCCAGACCGGGCCATCGCCGCACGGTCTCGTCCACTCGCTGGTAGTTGCACATGACCTGGACCAGTGGCGAATAGCTCAGATCCCGGGTCGGGCTCAGCTCCTCCACCAACTGCTCGAACGGCGCCTCCTGGTGGGTGTAGGCCTCCAGGCACACGTCTCGCACGCGGCCGACGAGCCGGGCGAAGTCCGGGTCGCCGCTCAAATCGGTGCGCAGGGCGAGGGTGTTGGCGAACAGCCCGATCATCGGCTCGGTCTCGGGCAGAGGGCGGTTGGCCACCGGGGTGCCCACCACGATGTCGTCACTCCCGCTGTAGCGGGCCAGAACCACCTGGAAGGCAGCCAGCAGCACCATGAAGGCAGTGGCGCCCAACCGCCGCGCCAGCGCGTCCACCGCCCGGCTGACGGGCTCCGGGACGGTGAAGGCATGGGCGGCGCCCTCGTACCGCAGGGTCTGCGGGCGCGGGCGATCCGTGGGCAGCGCGAGCAGCGGCGGGATACCGCGCAGCTTCTCGTGCCAGTAGTCCAGGTGCTGGCGCAGGCCGGCCTCGTTCAGGGCGTCGCGTTGCCACAGTGCGTAGTCGGCGTACTGAACGCTCAGGTCCGGCAGCTCCTGTCGCCGGGGGCCGCTCTCGTCCGAGTCCTGCAACGCCGCGGAGTAACCGGCCGTCAGCTCGTCCAGCAGCACCCCCATCGACCAGCCGTCCGCCACGATGTGGTGGAAGGTCAGCAGCAGGACATGCTCCGCTGCCGACAGCGATACCAGCACCAGCCTCAGCATGGGGCCACGGGCCAGATCGAACGGCAGCGCGGCTTCGGCCGCGGCCAGTTCCCGCAACACGCCGTCTCGTCGGTTCTCATCCACTCCGCGCAGGTCGACGACGGGCAGCGGGACGGGCTTGGGGGAGGCGACCACCTGGCGCGGTTCGCCGTCGACGGTGACGAAGGTGGTGCGCAGCGTCTCGTGCCGGGCCACCACGGCCGTCACGCTCGCGGCCAGCGCCGCGACGTCCAGGCGGCCGACGAGGCGGGCCGCGTTGCTGATGCTGTACAGCGGATTGCCCGGCTCGAACTCCTCGAAGAACCAGACCCGCTTCTGCGCGGAGGACAGCGGCAGCACCTCGGGACGCGGACCGGCCACCAGCGGCCGCGGCTCCGAGCGGGCCACCGCTCTGCGGGCGTCGACTTCGCGGGCCAGCCCGGCGATGGTCGACGCGGAGAAGAGCGTGCGCAACGGGAGCTCGACCCGGAAGATCGAGCACACCCGGTTGTGGATCTGCGCGGCCAGCAGGGAGTGCCCGCCGAGGGCAAAGAAGTCCTCGTGCACGCCGGGTTCGCGGATGCCCAGGATCTTCTCCCACACCCCGGCGATGAGCTCCTCGGTGGGTGTGCTCGGGGCCGCCCGCCGGGCACCGTCGTCCGCGGCCGGCAGCCGGGCCTCGTCGAGCTTGCCGTTCGGCGTCAGCGGAAGCTCGTCCAAAAGGACGACCGCGGCCGGAACCTGATGCCTGGGCATGTGGGCGCCGCAGTACTCGCGCAGCCCGGCCGGCCTGCTTCCGGGCACGGGCACCGCGAAGGCGATCAGGGACCTGCCACCCGAGGCATCGGGCCGGACCACCACCGCGGCCGCTCGGACTTCCTCGTGGGACAGCAGCACCGCCTCGATCTCCGCGGGCTCGATGCGGTGGCCGCGCACGCTCACCTGCCGGTCTCCCCGGCCGAGGAACTCCAGTTGGCCATCGGGCAGCAGGCGCACCCGGTCACCAGTGCGGTACAGCCGTGCCCCGGGGACCGGGGAGAACGGGTCCGGGACGAACGAGGCGGCGGTCTGACCCGGGCGGCCGTGGTAGCCCCGGGCCACCCCGGCGCCGCCGAGGAAGAGTTCGCCGACGGCGCCCTGCGGCACGGGGCGCTGCAGGCCGTCAAGCACATGCGCGCGGACTCCGGCGATGGGCCGGCCGATCGGCGGTAGCCCGGACGAGGCCGGGGCCGGGGTGACGGTGCACCAGGTCCCCACCACCGTCGCCTCGGTGGGGCCGTAGTTGTTCACCAGTCGGAACGGCAATCCCGGCGCGGGCCGGGCGTGCAGGCGGTCCCCACCGCTCACCATGTGGCGCAGGGCCGAACCTTGCGGCCAGTCGGCGGCGAGCGCCTGCTCGGCCAGCGCGACCGGCAGAATCGCCACGGTGCAGCCCTGCTCGTGCAGCCAGGCCGGCAAGAGGTCCGGCCGGACCCGCTCGGCCTCGTCGAGCACGTGCAGGCGTGCCCCCGCGCTCAGCGCAGGCCAGACCTCCAGGCCGTAGGGGTCGAAGGCCGGTCCGATGGCCTGGCTGACCCGGTCGTCCGGGCCCAGTCCGAATTCGTCCTCCTGCCAGGCGACCAGGTTGCTCAGGCCGGCGTGGGTGACGGTGACGCCCTTGGGCCGGCCGGTGGAGCCGGAGGTGTACACGAGGTAGGCGGGCGACTGCGGCGCGGGATCGCAGACGGCCGGCGGTGCGACGGGCTGCCCGGCCAGCTCGGCAGCCACCCGCGGGTCGTCCAGGCACAGCAGTGCCTCGTCCGGCAGGCCGGCCGGGACCAGGCCGCGGCGGGTGATCAAGATGTGCGCCCCGCTGTCGGCCAGCAGGTAGGCCAGCCGCTCCGCGGGGTAATCCGGGTCGATGGGCAGGTACGGCGCACCGGCCAGCCAGATTGCGAGGAGTACGACGACGAGGTCGGCGGAGCGCTCCAGGTTCACCGCTACCGGGACCTCGGGGCCGGTCCCGCGGCTGCGGAGCAGGTGGGCCAGCCGACCGGCCTCGGTCAACAGCGCGCCGTTGGTCATGTGCCGCTCCCCGGCCACCACGGCGACGGCGTCCGGACGGGAGGCGAGTCGCTCCGCGATCAGCGCTGGGAGGGGCCGATACCCTGGCCGGGCCGCGGGGCCGCCATCCGCCAGCGCGGCGAGGAGCTCTTCGTCCTCGGCAGTGAGCATCCGCAGAGCGTCGACGGGGCCCTCCGGGTCGGCCGCGATCCCGGCAAGCAGCCGGCCCAGCTGGGTCAGCAGCCGCTCGGCGACAGTGGCGTCATAGCGGGCGACGTCATAGGCGAGCCGCAGCTCCAGCCGATCGCCCGGGGCCGCCACCAGGGTGAGGGGGTAATGGGTCTGGACGCGGGCCTGCACGTCCCCGAGCACCGGCCCGTCGTCGGGCGACGTGTCCTGGGCTCGCAAGGGGAAGTTCTCGACGACGACGATGTTCTCGAACAGCGGCGCACCGCGGGGTATACCGCTCCAGCCCTGGATGTCGGAGAGCGCGCTGTAGGCGTACTGCCCGACGGCGGCCATACGATCCTGGCAATCGCGCAGCCAGGCGACGGTCGAGGCCCCTCGGGGCAGGCCCAGGCGCACCGGCAGGGTGTTGATGAACAGGCCGACCATCCGCTCGGCCCCGGGAAGGTCGTAGGGCCTGCCGGCGACCGTGCTTCCGAACAGGACGTCCGACTCGCCCGAGTAGCGGCCCAGGAGCAGGGCCCAGGCCGCGTGCACGAGGGTACTCATCGTCAGCCCGTGCCGACGTCCCGTCTCCCGCAGTGCGGTGCCGACCTCCTGAGGCAGGCTCAGGTCGACCACCTCGCGACCGGCCCCGGTCGCATCCGCCGCCGGGGAAGCGGCGGGCAGCGGCGTGGCAGCCTCGATGCCCGCCAGCTCGGTGCGCCAGAAGGACTCCGCCTCCGCCGAGTCCTGGGCGCGCAGCCAGGCCAGGTACTCACCGGTATCGGGGGCCGTGGGCAGGGAGACCGGACGGCCGGAGAGCGCGGCACGGTAGTAGGTGAGCACCTCCTGGTAGACCTGCGCGCGCGACCAGCCGTCGAGGATCAGATGGTGGTTGCTCCACACCAGTTGATGGACGTCGTCGGCGAGCCGGACGAGCGTCAGACGCATCAGCGGCGGGCGTGCGAGGTCGAACCCCCGGATCCAGTCCTCGTGCGCCAGGGCCTCAAGCCTGCCCTCCTGCTCGGCCGCGGGAAGCCGGCGCCAGTCATGTTCGGTCCACGGCAGCGCCACTTTCCGGTGGACCACCTGGCGGGCCTGCGCCTGGTCGGTCCAGTGGATCGAGGTCCTCAGGATGCCGTGCCGGGCCATCACCCGCGTCCACGCCTCCCGGAACGCCGTCGAGTCCAGCGGTCCGTCGAGCCGGCAGGAGACCTGTTCGAGGTAGGAGTCCGCGCCCGACCCGAGCATGCTGTGGAAAAGCAGTCCCTGCTGCAGCGGGGAGAGAGTGTGGATCCGCTCGACACGTCGGCCTGCCGCACCGGTCTGACTTGTCATTCCCCGCTGTCCTCCGTGAAGACGTCATCCAATTGGTCCAGTAGCCCGTCGAGTTCTTCGTCGCTGAGACCGGCCTCGGCGAAGTCGGCGCTCAGGCCGTCCGCGTCGGGTGCCTCCGCCCGGCACGCGGCGACCAACGCCGACAGCCGGTCCAGCACGCGATCGGCCAACTGCTGAACCTCTCCCGGTTCGTGTCGGCCTGGGTGGTGCGACCAGCTGAAGCGCAGCCGGCCATGCAGGACCACGGCGATGATGTCCAGGAGGTACCGTCGCCGGCCTCGGGGGTGCTGGGCGGGACCCGTGCTGCCAGTGAGCAGTTCGAAGGGGGCACAGGCGGCTCCGTCGGTCGGCCGGCCCAGATAGTTCAGGCGCAGGGCCGGTGCCGGGAGGGCGCGCAGCCCGTCCGTCGATGCGTCGCTCCGCCCGTAGCGCAGCAGCCCGTAGCCGACGGGGCCGTCCGCCAGCCGGTTCGGCTCGTCGAGCCGCTCCGCCGTCCGCCGGGCCGCCTGGAGAGGCGTGTCACCGGCGACGGACGACAGCCGCACCGGGTAGATGGTGGTGAACCACCCCACCGTGCGCGAGACGTCGAGGTCTGCGTCGTCGCTGTCGCGGCCGTGGCCCTCCAGGTCGATTACGGTGTCCGGTATACCGGTCCATTCCGCGATCGTGTCGGCGAGGGCGGTAGCGATCAGATCGAGCGCGGTGATGCCATAGGATGCGCGTAACAACGCCGCGGTCTTGTCGGAATCCAGCTCAGCGCCGACGAGGCGGGCATCACCGAATTCACCGTAGTCGGCGCCCCGTGGCAACTCTCCCTGTATTTCGGAAAGCGTGTCTTCCCAATACGGAAGCTGCTTGAGTAATTCAGGCGACTCGGCCCGATCCGCGAGGTGTTGGGCCCAGGTTTGGAACGACGTGGTCTTCACCGGGAACCGCAGCACATCTCCCGACATCAACTGCCCGTACCCCAGCCCCAGATCCTCCAGCAACACCCGCCACGAAACCCCGTCCACCCCCAAATGATGCACCACCAACAACACCCGATCCTCACCCCCCAACCTCACCACCAACCCCCGCAACAAACACCCCGAACCCACCTCCACACCCTCACCCACAGCACCCGCGAACCCCTCCAACACCCCCGGCACATCCCCCCTCAAACCCTCCGGCACCCCCGACAGATCCACCACACCCAACACCACCCGCTCCACCACACCCCCCACACCCACACCCTCCAGAACCCAGCCACCCACCCCATCCCTCACCAACCGCAACCGCAACGCATCGTGATGCCCCACCAACCCCACCAACACCCGCCCCAACACACCCACATCAACCCCACCAGACACCCGCAACCACACCGCCTGGTTGTAAAAACCGACCGCACCACCCCCCTCCACAAACCACCGCACCACCGGCGTCAGCACCACCGAACCCGACACCACCCCCTGCTCACCCAACACCCCACCAGAACCCCCACCCACAAACGGCGCCAACGCCCCCACCGACCGATGACGGAACAACAACCGCGTCGACAACCCCAACCCCAAACGCGCCGCCCGCGCCACCACCTGAATCGACATAATCGAATCCCCACCCAACACAAAAAAATCATCCCAACGCCCAACCCGCTCCACCCCCAACACCTCACACCACACCCCCGCCAACAACTCCTCCACCACACCCACCGGAGCCTCGAACACCCCGCCGGCACCCCGAGAAGCCGACACCGAAACCACCGGCAACGCCGACCGATCCACCTTTCCATTCGACGTCACCGGCAACCGCTCCAACCCCACAAACACCGACGGCACCATATAGCCCGGCAAAAACCGCCCACACCACTCACGCAACTCCTCCTCACCCACCCCCTCCCACACCCCATAAGCCACCAAGCGCACCCCCACACCCGCACCAACCCCCACCACCACAACCCCACCCACCAGCGGATGCGCCCCCAACACCGCCGCCACCTCACCCGGCTCCACCCGGAAACCCCGCACCTTCACCTGATCATCGCCACGCCCGACAAACACCAACTCCCCCCCACCCAAACGCCGCGCCCGATCCCCCGTCCGATACAACCGACCACCCCCACCACCCACCGGATCCGCCACAAACCGCTCCCCCGACACACCACCACCACCCACATAACCCCGCGCCACACCAGCACCCCCCACATACACCTCACCCTCGACCCACACCGGAACCGGCCTCAACCACTCATCCAGCACCACCACCCGCGCCCCACCCAGACCCCACCCCAACGGCACCGAACCCACACCCTCAACAACAGCACCATCAGAACCCGCAACAGACCCATCAACCTCAGGAAGACAATCCCCCACCTCGAACGCCAACACCCCCACCGTCGTCTCCGTCGGCCCGTAGTGATTCACCACCCGACACCCCGGCGCCACCTCACGCAGCCCCCGCACCACACCCCAGTCCAACGCCTCACCCCCCACCACCCACACACCCACACCCTCCACACCCAACCCACGACCACCCTCGACCAACGCCCGCACCAACGACGGCGTCACCTTCACACAATCCACCCCATGCCGGGCCAAATACCCCCCAAACTCCACCGGATCCCCCACACACTCCTCCGGCAACACATGCAGCACACCCCCCGAACACAACGCAGAAAACACCGCCGTGAACCCCAGATCCGCCCCCAACGACGACACCACCCCGAACACCGCACCCGACCCCAACCCCAACACCGACCCCACACCCGCCACATACTCAGCCAACCCCCCATGCGTCACACACACACCCTTCGGCACCCCCGTCGACCCCGACGTGAACACCACATACGCCAACTGCTCACCCCCCAACACACCCACCCCACCCGAAGAACCCACCGCACCCGAAGAACCCACCGGATCCGACGAACACCCAGCCACCCCCTCACCCCACACATCCACCCCCACAACACCCTCACCCAAACCCGCCACATCACCCAAACCACCCACCACAACCCCCACACCAGCCTCCTCCACCATCACCCTCCGCCGCCCCACCGGCACCCCCGGATCCAACGGCACCAACACACCACCCGCCTTCAACACACCCAACAAACCCACCACAAACCCAACCGACCGCCCCGCCACCACACCCACCCGCACCTCAGCCCCCACACCCAACCCCCGCAAACACCACGCCAACCGATTCGACCAACCCTCCAACTCCCCATACGACAACACCCCATCCCCCGCCACCACCGCCACCGCACCCGGCACCCGCCCCGCCCACCCAGCAAACCGCTCATGCACAAACCCAGCCGGCTCGCCGGCCGACCGCCTCGGCTCGGCCGCGGCGAGCACGCGCCGGCGCTCCTGCGGGCCTGTCATGGCCAGCGCCGCGCAGTCCGCCCCGGGCTCCGCCAGCGCGGACTCCAGCAGCGTCATGTACATCTCGGCCAGGCGCCCGACCTGGTCCTCCGTCAGGTACGAGGCGTTGTAGTGCACGACAGCCTTGAGACGCCCGCCGGCCACCGCTGCGGCGAGGCGCAGCGTAAACGGCTCCGGGTAAGCGGCGGCCGTCCGCACGCGCCAGCCGCCGTCCGTCTCGCCGAAAACCTTGGGCTCGCTCCATTCGAAGGCGAGCCGGGCCACCGGCCTGCCTTCCGCCGCCGCAGCGTCGTGGTATTCCTGCTGGGCCAGCAGCTCAGCCACCAGCCGCTCGGTGTGCGCGACCGCCTCGAGGAACGTCTCGCCCTCCGCCCGCCGGGCCACGTACGCAAGCGCCTGGGCATACGGCCCCGCCGCGCCGCTCATCTCCGCGTACGGCCGGCCTTCCCCCATCAGCGCGAACAGCACCTCGTCCCCGTTGATCCGCTGAAAGAGCAGCTGCCATGCCGTCAGCAGCACCGTTCGTACCGGGACCTGCGCGAGAGCGGAGAATTCGCGCACGCGGTCCGCGACCGCCGCTTCGACCGACAGCGCGTATGCGGCCGGGCGGAACCCCGTCGCGGCCACCGGACGTTCGAAGGGCAGCGGCTCCGTCACCGGAAGCGCAGGGGTCCTGGCGCTCCAGAAGGCGCGCCCCACCGCCGTCTCCTCGGCCTCGAGGAGATCCCACTGCCACTCCGCGGCGTCGGCGTACTGCAGCACTTCCTCGGCGTCGGAGACGTCCTGCGGCGGCCCACCGACGCCGCCGTGCCACAGACGCTGAAGGTCACTCAGCAGTACATGCAGGGCGGCCGTGTCCGCCGCGGCAGCGGGCAGCACGAGCAGGAGCCGGGAGCCGCCACCGGGCATCACAGCCAGGTCCGCCCGCAGCCGGGGCCCCGACGCGGGGTCGAAGGGCTCCCGCGACCGCGCGTCGCGCACCTGCGCCCAGGCCGCGTCAGCACCGTCCGTCCCGTGCTCGGCCAAGTCGTGCACGGCAAGGTCCACCGGCGATCCTTCCTCGATCACCTGCAGGGGTATCTCGACCCCCGGCAGGCTCCTGAGCACGGTTCGCAGCACCTCGTGCCGCTGCACGAGGCCCTCCAGCGCGGCCTTCAGCCCCGACGGGTCCGACTCGCCACTCCCGGGCGCGAGGTCCACCTCGGCCAGCGAGAAGTAGCGGTCGTCCGGGTGAGTCTCCTGGAGCAGCCAGAGGCGCTTCTGCTGCGGTGACAGCCGGTAGCCATCCATCGGTTCTTCAGTCCTCCTCTAGGCGGCCGCGTCGGCGGCGTACGACTCGGCCATGCCCACCACCAGGCGGCGCGCACCTGCGAAGGGACGTCTTCCGTGCGCCACGAGCATGTTCTCCACCACCGTGACGTCACCGTCCTGCCACGGAAACGCGATCTCCTCGCGGCGCAGCGCCTCCCGGACCTCCGTCAGGTCTGCCGGGTCGATCGGTGATCCGTCGCCGTAGTAGGCGTTGCGCGGCAGGTCCTCCTCGGCAGTGGTCTCCAGAAGGGAGCTGCGCACCTGGTCGGGGAGGTTCGACACGTGGAAGAGGTGCGCCTGGTTGAACCACACCTCTTCGCCGGTCTCCGGGTGCTTCAGCGTGGCGTGACACACCTGCCGGGTGCGCAGCCCGTCCCCCGGCTTCCACTCGAACTCGATGCCGGCGCGGCGGCAGAACGCCTCCACCTCCGCGCGGTCCCCGGTACCGAACACGTCCTGCCAGGACAGGTCCACGCCCTCGCCATAGTTCCGGACGTACATCACACCGTGCTCGGTGAATCGGTCCCGGACCTTTGCCGGGATGGCGCGCAGCACCCGTCGGCTGTCCGCGAGCGGCGTCTCGCCGCCGCGCTCCGCGGCCTTGATGCTGTAGAAGCCGAGCTTCATCGGCCACTGCCGGGCGTAGGCCATCTCGTTGTGGAGCGGGATCTCCTGATGCGCCGGGTACTCGGTCGAGGTGTAGACACCACCCGACACCTTGGTGCGCGGGGTGGATGCGTAGGAATAGCTCAGCAGCTCGCTCCCGGCGATGCCGCTGATCAGCTGCTCGAACTCGGCCACGGTGCGAAGGGGCGCGAATCCGCGGAACAGCACTGCCCCCTGCGTGCGCAGATGGCCGCGGATCGCCTCCCTGTTGCTGTCGGCCCAAGCCAGCAGATTGACGCCGTCGACGGCGGGGCGCAGCCATATCGGTCCGGCCGGGCCGTCCAGCAACGGGGTCGCCGTGACCAGCGAGCCCGACGACAGGCTCACGGCCTCCCGACGCCTGCGGCCGAACGCTGCCGGCCCGTCGAGGCGATGTGTCATGTCTGTCTTCCCTGCCTTTCGCTGTGGTTCCGCCGGAGGAGCGCCGAGCGGTTTCGTCACCTTCCACCGCGACCGCGTCGGCGGCGCCGCTGCAGGGCAGTGGCGCTGTAGGCCGCGGCATCGGCCTCCGCCCGGGTTTGTCTCGCTTCCTCGGCGGAGTCGAGCCGTTCGGCCAACGCGTCGAGCGGGATGTCCGGGCGGTCCACCGCGGCCGCCAGCACCCCAGCCAGGCGGTGGGTCAGCCTGCCGATCCCGGCCGCGGAGAACAGAGCCGTCTTGTACTCGCAGACCAGCCGAAGGCCCCTCGGCGACCGGCGGAACTCCACCCGCAGGTCGTAGCGGGCGAGGCTTGGCGTGACCCCGACAGCTTCGGCACGCAGCCCGTCGAAGGCGGTCTCCACCCCCAGGTCCTCCTGGACCACGAACCAGGTCTGGAACAGCGGCAGATGCGTCTCGACCCGGTTCGGCCTCAGCTCGTGGACCACCTGGTCGAAGGGGACTTCGGCGTGCTCGTACGCGCTCAGGCACACCTCCCGCGCGCGGGACAGCAGGTCACCGAAGGTGCCGCAGCCTGCCACCCGCAGGCGTAGCACCAGGGTGTTGGACAGGTAGCCGATCATTCCCGCCAGTTCGGGTCGGCTGCGACCCGCGACGGGGGTGCCCATCACCACCTCGGTCAGGTCGCGGTCCTGGCCGACGGCGACCGCGGCGGCGGCGAACAGCACCATGAACGGGGTGGCGTTGGCCCGGCGGCCGAGTTCCTCCACACCCCGGGCCGTCTCTTCCGGCAGCCCGATCTCGTGCACCGCACTGTCGTGGCTCTGCTCCTCGGGGCGGGGCAGCTCGGTGGGCAGGTTCGGGTCGGCCACGTCCCCCAGCCGCTCCCGCCAGTACTCCAGCTCAGGGCGCAGCGCGTCGCTTGCGAGCCGTTCCCGCTGCCATTGCGTATAGTCGCCGTACTGGATCCGGGGCGCGCTGCGGCTCACCTCCTTGCCGGAGCGCAGAGTTCCGTAGTCCTCTCCCAGCTCCGTCAGCAGCAGCGACAGCGACTGGCCGTCGGCTATCAGGTGGTGCAGGCAGACCACCAGCCGGTGCTCTTCGACGCCCGTCCGCACCAGGGCGAACCGCCACAGCCGTCCGCCATTGATCCGGAAGAGCGCCTCGGCCGCCGTGCGGACCGCGCGTTCGGCCTCGCCCGCTCGCTGCTCCGGCGCCAAGCCGGACAGGTCGAGCAGGGGCAGCGGCGCGGGGTGCGGGTGCAGGACGACCTGGCGCCCCTCGCCATCGGCCTCGACCAGATGCGTCCGCAGGCTCTCATGGCGCCGTACCAGTCCGTCCAGGCTGCCTCGCAGCGCGGCCACGTCGAGCTCGCCGGTCAACCTGAGTGCGCCGGAGATGTGATACAGCGGGGTGCCGGTCGACCACTGCTCCAGAAACCAGAATCGCCGCTGGCCGGAGGAGAGCGGCAGCCCGCCCTGCCGGAGGTGCGGTGCAAGCGCCGGAATGGCTGCCGCATGCTCCCCGGCGCCTTCAGACTCCTGGGACCGTCCAGCACTGGCCGACCCGGAGCGGTCGCCGCCGATCTCGGCGGCCAGCGCGGCGAGGTCGGGGGCGGTGAAGACGGTGCGCAGAGGCACGTCGGCACCGAACTCCGACTGGATACGGCTCTGAAGCGCCGTCACCAGCAGGGAGTCGCCGCCCAGTCGGAAGAAGCTGTCGCCGCGCCCGACCGGGCTGACGTGCAGCATGTCGCTCCACAGCTGGGCCAGGCGGGTCTCGATCGTGCCCCGGGGCTCCTCGTAGGCGGCTTCCACGCCCAGGCGGTCGCCCGCCGGCGCGGGAAGTTCGCGGGTGTCGATTTTGCCATTGGAGGTGAGCGGGATGGCCGGCAGCACGACGAAGGCGGCCGGGATCATGTAGGGCGGCAGGGCGGCGGCCAGGTGGGCGCGCGCCTCGGTGATCAGCTTCGTTCCGGAGCCGTCCGCGCCGGGAGCCGGGACCAGGTAGGCGGTCAGCTTGCGGTCGCCGAGCGAGTCTTCACGCAGACGGACGTGCGCGTCGGCGATCGCGGGGCAGGTGCGCAAGGCGTGCTCGATCTCGCCGGGTTCGATGCGGTAGCCGCGCAGCTTTATCTGCTGGTCGGTGCGGCCCAGGTAGACGAGGGTGCCGTCCGGGTTGGCGCGAGCCAGGTCGCCCGTGCGGTAGAGGCGGGCTCCAGGGGCACTGGAGAAGGGGTCGGGGCGGAAGCGATCCGCCGTTTGCCCAGGACGGTTGAGGTAACCGCGCGTCACGCCGGGGCCGGCCACGTGGATTTCGGCGGCGACGCCGGCCGGGACCTGGTGGTCGTTGTCGTCCAGGAGGTAGACGCTCAGGTCGCCCAGGGGCCGGCCGATGGCGCTGGGGGCTCGGGGGGCCAGATCGTCGCCGGTCAGGGCGTGGTGGGTGACGTGAACGGTAGTCTCGGTGATGCCATACATGTTCACGAGTTCCGGGCAGCGGCCGCCGAGGCTTGCCGCCCACTGCGCGAATCGGTCGCCCACGAGGGCTTCGCCGCCGAAGACCACCGTGCGCAGGCTCGTCGGCCGGTCTCCGAGTGCCTCGGTGAGGGGGGCGAAGGCCGACGGCGTCTGGCTGAGCACCGTCACCCCCTGTGCCCGCAGCAAGCGCGCCGTCCGGTCCGGGTCCCGCCGCTCGTCCTCGCCCACCAGCACCAACCGGGCGCCGTGCAGCAGCGCGCCCCACAACTCCCACACCGAGAAGTCGAACGCCATGGAGTGGAAGAGGCTCCACACCTCGTCGCTGCCGAAGGCGCGCCGCTCCTGCGCAGCGGCGAACAGCCGGGCCACCTGTGCGTGCTCGACCAGTACGCCCTTGGGGGCGCCGGTGGAGCCGGAGGTGTAGATGGCGTACGCCAGTTGGTGCTCGTGCACCTCGATTTCGGCGGGCGCCGGCTCGTACCGGTCACTGACCGCGCCGTCCTCGTCGAGCAGCACCACCCGGACGTCGTGCAGCGCCTCCGCTGGAATCCGCCGGGCCAGCGCACGGGTCGCGACCAACACCCGGCAGCCGCTGTCGCGCAGCACATAGGCCAGCCGTTCCGCGGGCTGGGCGGTGTCCAGCGGCACATATGCTCCGCCCGCCAGCTGTACTCCCACTACTGCCGCCACCTGGTGAACCGAGCGTTCCAGCAGCACCGCGCACAGCGACTCCGCCGTCACTCCGGCCTCGCGCAGCCGTTCGGCGACCGCGTGGGCCCGCCCCAGCAGCATCCGGTAGGTCCACTGCCGGTCCCCGGACACCAGCGCCACCGCATCCGGGCGCACCCTGGCCTGCTTCGCGAAGCCGACCACCGGCGCCACCGCCGACCCGAAGGTGCGTCGCCGCGGGTTCAGTACCGCCCGCTGCCGCTGCTCGCCGGAGCCGTCCATGAGTCCGATCGACCCGAGCGACTGTGCAGGTGCCCGGCACAACCCCTCGAGCACCGTCTCCAGCTGAGCCAGCAGACGCTCCGCGGACGCCTCGTCGTAGCGCATGGCATCGAACTGCAGGCGCAGCCCGATCCGATCGCCCTCCGGCACCGCGACCAGGGTCAGCGCCGCATTCGTCTCGTCCGCCACGCTCACGTCACGGACCAGCACCCGATCCGGACCAGCGGGATCGGCACCCGGCAGCGAGACCGGATGGTTCTCCACCACCACCAGAGTTTCGAACAGCGGCCGGCCTTGCGGCACTCCGCTCCATCCCTTGACCTGCGTCAGCGGCACATGCTCGTGCTCCCGCAGCTCCAGGAGCAGCTCCTGCACCTCCCGCAACCAGGTCTCCACCTCGGTACCCGGTGCCAGCCGCAGCCGCACAGGCAGGGTGTTGATGAACAGCCCCACCATCCCTTCCACGCCTCTGAGTTCCGGGGGACGCCCCGAGACCGTGACGCCGAACACCACGTCCTGGCTGCCGCTGTGCCGGGCCATCAGCACGCCCCAGGCCGCCTGAAGCACCGTCCCCACGGTCACCCCGGACCGCTCGGACAGCTCCCGCAGCCGGCCCGACAGCCCGGCCGGCGCCTCACGCACCACGCTGCCCACGCCGGATCCGAGCCTCACCGGCGCATGCCACGGCAGCGGCGTGGGCTCCACAAAGTCGCCCAGCACCCGGCGCCACACCTGCTCCGCGGCACCTGGCTCCTGGCGGCCCAGCCATTCCACAAAGTCCCGGTACGGACGCACCCGCGGCAGGGCGGCGGCACTTCCGCCGACGATCGCCTCGTACAGTGCCAGCATGTCGGAGAGCACGATCGGCAGGGACCAGCCGTCGAGCAATGCGTGGTGCACCGTCCACACCAGGTGCCAGGCCTCGTCCTCGAGCCGCACGAGGGTGATGCGCAGCGGCGGCGTGTCAAGACCGAGCGGCGTGGCCCGCTCCCGCTCCGCCAGTTCCGCCAGCCGGTCGGCCGGTTCGGTGTTTCCCGGCATTTCGAAGCGCCAGTCGAGATCCGTCCAGGCTGGTACCGCGCTGCGGTGCACCACCTGCACCGGTTCCCCCTGCGAGCTGCGGTGGAAGGACGTGCGGAGCACGGCGTGCCGCTGCGCAGTCCGCTCCCAGGCCGTACGCAGGGCACCCGGGTCCAGCGCGCCCTCGAGGCGCAGCGCCAGCTGCACCCGGTAGACGGCACTCTCCGGGTCCGCGAGGGAGTGGAAGAGCATGCCCTGCTGCAGCGGGGTCGCCGGGTAGACCTCTTCCAGGTCGGCTATGCGCTCGACCAGCCGGTCCACCTCTTTTTGCTCCAGCAGCGCGGCCGGGGTGGCCCCCACGGTTCCCGCGGTCCTCGCGTCAGCGCCGACCGCGGCTGCCAGCTCGGCCACGGTACGGTGCCGGAAGACCATGCGGGTGGTCAGCGCAAGGCCGGCCTCCACGGCTCGTGCCACCATCCGCAGGCTGAGGATGGAGTCCCCGCCAAGCTCGAAGAAGTTGTCGGACCGGCTCACCCGGGCCAGGCCGAGCAGGCCCTCCCAGATCTCGGCGATCTTCTTCTCTTCGTCGGATCTCGGCGGCTCGTACCCGCCCGCAGAGCCCTGCGGGGTCGCGTCCGGCGCGGGCAGGGCACGCCGGTCGAGCTTTCCGTTCGGGGTGAGCGGCAGAGCATCCAGAACGACGAAGGCGCTCGGCAGCATGTAGTCGGGCAGGCGCTCGGCACAGTGTGCCCGTAGCTGCGCTGCCGACGTGCCGGGCTCGGCGGCCACGTAGGCGACCAACCGGGTCACCGCGACGCCCGCGCTGTCGCTGTCGTCCGCTGCCCGGCCG
Organism: Streptomyces sp. NPDC031426; assembly: GCF_055581585.1. Taxonomy (NCBI): domain Bacteria; kingdom Bacillati; phylum Actinomycetota; class Actinomycetes; order Kitasatosporales; family Streptomycetaceae; genus Streptomyces; species Streptomyces sp. NPDC031426. Next base: position 422,402 of record NZ_JBVIJE010000002.1, on the reverse strand, counting down.
TCCCCCGTGTGCTCCGTCACGATCACGGAGCTCTCCCGTACGGCCCGGTGCTCGCGCAGCACGGCCTCGATCTCCCCCAGTTCGATCCGGAACCCGCGCAGCTCGATCTGGTGGTCCGACCGCCCCAGGAACACCAGGCGACCGTCCGGGAGGAACCGGGCACGGTCCCCGGTCCGGTACAGGCGGGCCCCGTCGCCGGCGGGGTCGGGGACAAAGCGCTCGGCGGTCAGGCCCGGGCGTCCCAGGTAGCCCCGGGACAGTCCCGCGCCGCCGATGCAGATCTCGCCCGGCACTCCCGTCGGGGCGGGCCGGAAGTGCGGGTCCAGCACGCTGACCCGGGTGTTGGCGAAGGGGCGCCCCAGGTCCGGTTCTCGGTTGCCCGGACGGCAGTCACCGATGGTCGCCCCGATGGTGGACTCGGTCGGCCCGTATCCGTTGATCAGCCGGCATCCGGCGGCCCAGCGGTCGGCCACCTCGGCCCGCAGCGCCTCACCGGTGGAGGTGAGCACGCGCAGATCGGGGGCGGACGACGGGGGGAGCACGGCCAGCACTGAGGGGGCGAGGGTGGCGTGGGTGATGGCCTGCTCGGTCAGCAGCCGGGTGAGCTCGTCGCCGGGCACCCGTTCGGCGCCGGTCGCCACGCACAGCGTCCCGCCGAAGGGCAGGGCCATCACGATGTCCCAGAGAGAGGCGTCGAAGGCCAGCGAGGCGAGTTGAAGCACCCGACTGCCGTGTCCGGACTGCAGCTCCGCCCTCTCGACCTCGACCAGGTTGACCAGGCCCCGGTGGGCCATCATCGCGCCCTTGGGCCGCCCGGTGGAACCCGAGGTGAAGACGATGTAAGCGAGTTGGTCCGGCGCGGGGTCTTCGGGCAGGTCGTCCGGGCTGTGCCCGGCGAGGCGCGCGGCGTCTGCCTCCTGGTCGAGGCGGATCACCGCGGTGGGGCGGGACTGGAGACGTTCGGCGAGGTCCGCCGTGGTCACCAGGATGCACACCGCGCTGTCGCCGATCATGTGGTCCAGCCGATCGGGCGGATAGGAGGGGTCCAGCGGCACATGGACACCGCCGGCCTTGAGCACCGCCAGCAGCCCCGCGACGGAGTCCGCGGAGCGCTCCAGGAAGACTCCGACCGGCGTCTCGGCCCGCACCCCGAGCTCCCGCAACAGCCGGGCCAGTCGGTTGGCCTGCCGGTTGAGGGCGGCATACGTCAGCTGGCGGTGCCCGCAGCACAACGCGACCGTGTCGGGGGTCAGGGCCGCCTGCCGCTCGAAGCGGCGATGGAGCAGACCGTCGCCCGCGGCCGGGAGCGGGAGATCGGTGGCGTTCCACTCCTCCTGCCGTGCCCGCTCGGAGCCGGTGCGCATATCCAGCAGCTCCACCGGGCATTCGGGGTCCGCAACCGCGGACTCCAGGAGCACCCGGTAGTGCTCCAGCATGTCGGCAATAGTGGAGTCGTCGAACAGGTCCGTGTTGTACTCGACGGCGCAATGCAGCCCGTCCTCCGCCTCGTTCAGCGAGAAGGCGAGGTCGAACCGCGAGGTGCCCGGATCGAGTGCAACGGGCTTGGCGTCGATCCCCGGCAGCGGCAGGTCGGGCAGGCCGGTCTCCTGGAGCACGAACAGCGTCTGGAAGAGCATCTGGTGGCTGAGGTCCCGCTCGGGCCGCAGCGCATCGACGACCAGCTCGAGCGGGACTTCCTGGTGGGAGTAGGCGTCCAGGCAGGTGCGCCGGATCCGCCCCAGCAACTCACGGAAGGTGGGGTTTCCGGTGAGGTCACCGCGCAGCGCCAGGGTGTTGGCGAAGAACCCGATCAGGTTCTCCAGCTCGGGGCGGGTCCGGCTGGCCACGGGGGTGCCGACGACGACGTCCTGCTGGCCGCTGTAGCGGGCGAGCAGCACGTCGAATGCCGCCAGCAGCACCATGAAGAGGGTCGCCCCCTCTTCCTTGCCAAGGCCGTGCACAGCCCGTACCAGCTCCGCCGGGAGCAGCCCTCCGCGGGTGCGGCCACGGAAGCGCTGGACCGCCGGACGTGGGTGGTCCGTCGGCAGCTCCAGCATGGCGGGGGCGCCGGCAAGTTGCCGTTTCCAGTAGCCGAGTTGCCCGGCCACGTCCTGGCTCTCTGCCCACTCGCGCTGCCAGAGCGTGAAGTCGGGGTACTGCAAGGGAAGTTCGGGCAGCTCGGGCTCGGCGCCCTGCAGCGCGGCCGCGTAGCCCGCCGCCAGTTCGCCGAACAGCACTTTGATCGCCCAGCCATCGATGACGATGTGGTGTCCGACCATGACGAGCAGGTGGTCATCCTCCGCGATGCGATACACAGCGGCTCGCAACAGCGGGCTGCGGGCGAGGTCGAATGGGGTACGGGCCTGCTCTGCGGCGAGCTCCAAGGCGGCGTCCGCCCGTAGTTCGGCGGGCCGGTCGCGGAGGTCGGTGACCGAGACGGTGATGCGCTGGGACTCGGTGACGACCTGGCAGGGCTCCCCGTCCCGGTCGATGAACGCCGTGCGGAGTGCTTCATGCCGCGCCACCACGTGGTTCAGCGACCGTTCCAGGGCCGCCACTTCCAGCGGCCCGGACAGGCGCAGGGCCATCGGCGTGCAGTAGGCCGGCGTGTCGGGGGCCAACTGCTCCAGGAACCACAGCCGTTGTTGAGGCAGGGAGAGCGGGAAGGTCTCCGTCCGCACTCTGCGGCGGAGTTCCAGGGCCCCGCGCCCGGCGCCGGCCTCCGGCCCGGCGCCGGAGTGCGCGCGGGAGAAGGCGCCGGCCAGATGCTCGGCCAGCTCGGCGAAGTCGGTGAACCGGTGGAAGTCCGCCGGGGCCAGCACGAGGCGGAGGTCGCGCTGGCAGGCGTTCATCACGCCGACCACCATCAGCGAGTCGAGACCGAGTCCCCGCAAACTGTGTACCCGGCTGATCTCCTCGATGCCGCGCTCCAGGACGTGCGCCACCCGTTCCCGCAGATACTGCTGCAGAAGGGCCGCCCGGGCGCCGGGCACCGCCTCATTCAGCCGACGGAAGATCTCTGCCGGTTCCGGGGGGTCCTGCTGCTCCTGCCTGTCCTGCCTGTCCCGCCTGTCCCGCGGGGTGGCATACGGGGAAGGCGGAGCGGGTGTGACCGTCGGGGCCGCGATGGGCGCTGCGGCAGGCGGGGACGCCGCGGACGATCCCGCCGGTCCCTCGCTCCGGGCGGGCAGCCGCTGAGCCCGCTTGCGCAGCACGTTCAGCGAGTCCAGGCCGTCGAGGGTGGTGGTGACGTCGACGCCGAAGTCGATCAGACTCGCGATCTCGTCCACACCCGCGGCCCGCAGGCTCTGCACGAACGGCAGGCAGGTGCGCGGCGTGCCGAACAGCGCCGCGGACTGGAAGTAGCGTTCGAACGCGTACGACAGGACCTGCTCGCGCTCAGCGGCCGCCATCTCGTCCAGCCGCTGGAATCCGTGGCGCCACAGGTCCACGGAGGACTCCAGGTAGGAGATGAACGGGCCGCGCACGGATTCCCGCACCTCATCGAGGTCGTCGCCCACGAAGGTGTGCAGCATCAGCGTGACATGTCCGGCAGCCGGGTCGTAGCCGGCCCGGGCGCGCGCCGCGCGGTACACGGCGATCTTCTCGGCCAGTTCCTCCACGGTCTGGAACAGCAGGCCGGTCAGCACATGGTGGCCGTGTTCGCCCGCCTCGGCGAAGCGCTCCGGCGATCCCGAGCAGGTCAGCCAGGTCCGCAGTTCGGGCTGCCGGGGCGCGGGGTGGATCCTGACCGGGGTCTGCTCGGCCTTGCCGTTGGGCAGCTCGACGGAGCCTCCGCCCCACAAGCTCTTGACGGTCTCGATGCCGGAGAACAGGTGCCCGTACCGGTCGTGGAACTTGTCGGGGGCAAGTACGAAGTCGTTGGGGTTCCACCCGGCGGCGAAGGCCAGATCGACGCGGCCCCCGGAGAGGTTGTCCACCACCGCCCACTCCTCCGCCACCCGCACCGGATGGTGCATGGGCAGGACCACGCTTCCCGCCCTCAGCCTGATCCGCCGGGTCGCTACCGCCAGCGCCGAGGCCAGAACCGAGGGGTTGGGATAGAGGCCCCCGAAGGCATGGAAGTGGCGTTCGGGGAGCCAGACCGCGGTGAAGTCGTGCTCGTCGGCGAACTTCGCGCCCTCCAGCAGCAGCCGGTACTTGTCCTCGGCGAAGTCCGCGGCGTTGCTGGAGAAGTACAGGAGACTGAACTGCATCGGCTCCGCATCGCGGGAGCCGGCGTCGGCTGCCCGGGCCCGCACGATCGCGTCCGTGGGCGCGAGCGGTTGGCCGGGGTCGGCCGCCGGCTCCCGCTTCAGCCGCTCGGGCACGTCGCCGGCGATCACGGGGAGCTCGCCCTTGAGGAACGCGTCGCGGGCGGCGCCGCGCTGGATCTTGCCGCTGGTCGTCTTGGTGATCCGGCCGTTCGGGATCAACACGACCGCGTCCAGGTGCAGTTCGGTCTCCTCCAGCACACCGGCACGGATCGCCTCGCCGGCCGCGTCGATCCGCCCGCGGTCGGCGTCCCTGCGGACCTCCGCCACCAGGACCACGCGCTCTTCGTCCGCCGAGGTCACGGTGAAGGCGGCGGAGCAGTTGGGGCGCACCTCGGGACAGCTGCGCTCGGCGGCCAGTTCGACATCCTGAGGGTAGTAGTTCTGCCCTCGGACAATCATCAAGTCCTTGAGCCGTCCCGCTATGTACAGCGCACCCTGGTGCAGGAAACCCAGATCGCCCGTTCGAAGGAAGCTTTCGCCGGGTTCGCCGTCCAGAGTGGCCCGAAACACCTTCCGCGTCTCGTCCTCCAGGCCCCAATACCCCATCGCCACACTGGAGCCGGACACCCAGATCTCGCCGATACGGCCCTCGGGCAGTTCGGTGCGGGACTCCGGGTCGACGATGGCCAGCCGCTGCAGCGGAGACGGAACCGAGCAGTTCACCAGCGTCCGGCCGGGAACGGCCGGGTCGTCCTGAGGCTCCGCGCGGTCGGCCTGCAGGCCCTCCTTGGCGAAACGGGCCGACTGCGGTGCCCCATGGCCGCCGTGGCCCGCCACGAGCAAGGTCGCCTCGGCCAGTCCGTAGGACGGCGCCATGACCTCGGCTCGCCAGCCGCTGTCGGCGAACGCCTCGGTGAACCGGTCGAGCGTGGCCGCCCGCACCGGCTCCGCCCCGTTGACCGCCAGCCGCCAGCTGCTCAGATCGAGCCGCTCGCGGAGCCGCGCGGGCACCTTCTCCACGCACATGTCGAAAGCGAAGTTGGGCGCCATGCTGATGGTGCCGCGATAGCGGGAGATCGCGTCGAGCCACCTCACGGGTGACCTGACGAACGCGGCGGGCGGCATGAAGACGGCCGGGATTCCCTTGTACAGCGAGAGCAGGATGTTCCCGATCAGGCCCAGGTCGTGGAAGAGCGGCAGCCAGCTGACGATGCGATCGCGCTCGGTGACCCCCCAGAGGTCCTCCATCACCCGGCAGTTGTGCATGAGGTTGGCATGGCTGACCATCACGCCCTTGGGCTGGGCGGTTGATCCGGAGGTGTACTGCAGGAAGGCGATGTCGTCGGTCCCGACGTCCGCGGGGCTCCAGCGCTCCGCCCACTCATCCTGATCGAACTGATCAAGGCCGAGCCAGACGAGCGCCTCCGTCTCGGGGAACTGGGCCGCCAGGTCGCCGGCCATGGCCAGGCCCTCGGCGGTCGTCAGGGCACATCGTGCGCCGGCACTCGAGAGAATCGCGGGAATACGCGCGAGTTGCCGGGCCGCGTTACCGAGGGGAAGATTCACCGGAACGGCAATCATTCCCGCGTAAAAGCAACCGAGAAACCCGGCCAGGAAATCCAGGCCAGAGGGACAGAGCAGGAGGATGCGGTCCCCTGGAGAAAAGCGTGACTGCAGCCAGCCGGCGACTCCGCGGGCACGGGTATCGAGTTGGGAGTAGGAGAGTCGGCCCGTCTCCTGTTCACCGTCAGCAAGGAATGTCCAACCGATTTGGTCGGGCTGATGAAGAGCTCGATGACGCAAGACGTCAAACAGCGTTCTTGGCGCCTGGACATCCTGCTGAAACTGTGAAATCACGAAATCGGCTCCCCCATAGAAGCGCAACCCACTCCAACACATGCGATATCACCTGCGGGTGGAGTTGCATCCGGCCTATCTAAGCCACGGGCGGCATTCTGATCGGCGATCCTAACCCACAACCAAGATCATGGCTAGCGTGTTTCTTTGTGCCGCCCGCGCCGTTGCGGACGGCATCCGGAACCGGCTCCTTCGCGTGACAGGCACCGCGGGGCGGCGTCGGACGGCATGGTTCCAGCGGTTCGTTCAGACCCGCCCAGATGGAATCTCTGCTGGTCAGATTGGTAGTACTGGCACACGGACGCGTCTGCGGGCGCGACGAGCAGGACACGCCTGGACCCCGTTGGGCCTGGTCGAGCGAGCAGGTGGCGCGTTCGTACGAGTATGGCGGCCGAAACTACTTCGCAGTCGAACACCCGTAGCCTCTGTAAAGTCAGTGCCACCAGCACTTATGCCACGGGAAGGCCAAAGGTTTACCGTCGACGCCCTGACACGAACAAACCTTGCCGTTACTCTCACAAGGCCGGACTCCCGGAGGCCGGCCAGCACATGCTGCAGCAGTCCACCGATCGGGCCGTAGCCCGATTCACGGGAGCGGAGGACTAAGGGGGTAAGCAGGCTTCACCAGCCACCCGTACACCGGTTGGACTATTGGGGGCTCGTGGTTTCACAAGCACGAGATCATTCGCAGGCAGGGCCGGTCTTTTTCACTGCATTGACGCCATATGGCATTCAGCTGTTTTCCCGCCCCGCATTTCTTTTCGTGTTCACGTCGCTGCGCCAACCGATCGCTCCAGGTATTCCCCGTCGAGTCCGAGGATCCCAGGGAACCGATGTTGAAGAATGTTGATGACATTTACCCCTTGACGCCGCTTCAGCAGGGCATGCTGTTCCATGCGGTCGCCGACGGCGGAAGCGTCTATGTGGAGCAGCTCGCCTTCCGCGTCGAGGGCGACTTCGACCTGGAGGCCTTCCGCTCGGCCTGGGAACAGGCGATCGAACGGCACACCGCGCTACGCACCCTGTTTCTCTGGGAGAACCTGCCCCAGCCGATCCAGGCAGTGCGGCGACGGGTCACCCTGCCCTGGACCGAACTCGACTGGCGCGATACCCCTGACGACGAGATGGAGCAGCGCCTGGAGGCGTTTCTGGCCGAGGACCGCAGGCGCGGCTTCGACGTGACGCAGGCGCCGCTGATGCGCATGACGGCCATCCAGTTGGGCGACGAGACCTTCGAGGTGGTGTGCAGCAACCACCACCTCATCTTCGACGGCTGGTCCCGCGCCACCCTCTTCCGCGAGGTGCTGGCCCTGTACGAAGGCCTGCGGTCGGGGAAGCCCGCGGTGCTGCCGCGGGTGCGTCCGTACCGGGACTTCGTGGCGTGGCTGCAGGAGCAGGACGGTGCGGCGGCCGAGCGGATGTGGCGGCACGAAGTGGGGGCGATCACGGCGCCCACCCCGCTGCCGTTCGAGGCCGACCGGCGGGAGCCGGACGCGGGCGGCGGGGCGGAGAGCGTGGTCCGCGAGCTGGACGAAGGTCTGACGTCTCGGCTGCAGCGCTTGTGCACGGCCCGTGGCGCCACGATGGCGACCGCGGTGCAGGCGGCCTGGGCAGTGCTGCTGGCGCGGCACAGCGGGCAGTCAGAGGTGGTGTTCGGCACCACCGTCTCGGGCCGTCCCGCGGAGCTGTCGGGCGTCGAGCAGATGGTGGGCCTGTTCATCAACACCCTTCCGGTGCGGGTCGATGTCTCCGACGGGACCCAAGCGGGCGCATGGCTCGAGGGGGTGCAGGAACATCTCGTGGCACTACGGGAGTTCGAGCACACTCCGCTGGCGCAGGTGCAGTCATGGAGTGGTGTGGGACGCGGGCGCAGGTTGTTCGCGAGCCTGGTGGTCGTGGAGAACCATCCCGTCTCAGGCTCGGCGGGCGGCGATGCGGGCCATGCGGCCGCGTCGGACCGGGGCCAAGTGGTGTCCGGGGTACGGGTGGCGGACGAGACCGATGTGCCCCTGACGCTCGTGGCGGCGCCGGGGCGCCGTCTTGAGCTGCGGCTGCTGTTTCGCCGCGGGTGCTGTACCCGGGACGAGGCGGCAGCGCTGCTGGAACAACTGGAGTGCGTGTTCACGGGCCTGGTGAATGGGGCCGAGAAGCCCCTGGGGAACGTGGGGCTGCTGGACGCCGCCGGTGAGGTCCGGGTGGCGCAGGAGCTGAACGCGCATCGGACCGCGCTGCCCGAGGCGGTGATGCCGGTGGCGGGATTCGCGGAACACGCCGGGGTGCGTGCCGACGCGGTGGCACTGGTGTCGGGGGATCGGCAATGGACCTACCGGCGACTGCTGGCGTGGGCCGGGCAGCTGGCCGGCCGGCTGCGCGCGGAGGGCGCCGGCCCGGAGGACTGCTGCGGGGTCTGGCTGGAGCGGTCGGCGCAGCAGGTGGTGGCGGCGCTCGCCGTTCAGGTGGCGGGCGGCGCCTACGTGCCACTGGACGCGGCTCTGCCGGTGAATCGGGTGGAGCGGATTCTCGGTGACGGCGGCTGCCGTACGGTGGTGACCGTCCGGCGGCTCTGGGAGAGCCTTGCGGAGCCGGTCCGGCAACGCATGCGGCCGATCCTGCTCGACGAGCCGGAAACCGCGGGTCCTGACGACGGGATCGGGCAGCCGGTGGCGCTCGCCCGCCGGGTCCGGCCGCGGCAGCTCGCCTACGTCATCTACACCTCCGGCTCGACCGGCACGCCGAAGGGTGTCCTCGTCGAACACCATCAGGTCGCGCGCCTTTTCTCGGCGGCCGACCGGCACTTCGGCTTCACCTCGGACGACGTCTGGAGCCTGTTCCACTCGATGGCCTTCGACGTGTCGGTGTGGGAACTGTTCGGCGCGCTGACGCACGGCGCGCGGCTGGTGCTGGTCGATGACGAGACCCGGCGGCAGCCCGGCCGGATGGCCACGCTGCTGCGCGAGCAGTCCGTGACGATCCTCAGCCAGACGCCGTCCGCCTTCACCCCGCTCGCCGCCGAGTTGGAGCGCATGCGCCCCACCGGGCTGAGGGCCGTCGTCTTCGCCGGGGAGGCGCTGGCCGGGGACCGGCTCGCGCGCTGGGCCTCGTCCTGGGGAGCGCGGTGCCCGGATCTGATCAACATGTACGGGATCACCGAGACCACGGTGCACACCACTTACCATCGTCTCGCCGAACGGGATCTGGCCGTTGGCGGGTCGGGACGCGTCGGACGCGCCCTGCCCGACCTGGCCGTCTACCTGCTCGATGCCCGCGGCCGGCAGGTCCCGCCGGGCGTGACGGGCGAGATCTGCGTGGCCGGCCCGGCGGTGACCCGTGGCTACCACGGCCGGCCCGGGCTCACCGCCGACCGCTACCGACCCGACCCCTACGCCGAGCAGCCCGGCGCCCGCATGTACCGCTCCGGCGACCTGGCCCGCGCCGACGAGGAGGGCGTCCTGCACTATCTCGGGCGCGCCGACCAGCAGGTGAAGCTGCGCGGCTACCGCATCGAGCCCGGCGAGATCGAGCAGACGCTGCGCGCTGTGGCGGAGATCGGGGATGCTCACGTGCAGGTGCGTGAGGACGAGCCGGGGGCCCGGCGCCTGGTGGCCTATCTGGTGGCCGCCGACCCGCACACGGACGCCGAGGAGCTGGTGGAGCGGGCCAGGCAGGCGGCCTCGGCCGCGCTGCCCACGTACATGCTGCCGGCCACGCACGTGGTGCTGCCCGAGCTGCCATTGACGCCGAACGGGAAGATCGACTCCCGAGCGCTGCCGGCGCCGAGCACGATGCGGCAGTACGTGCCGACCGCCTACCAACCGCCGCAGGGGCCCGTGGAGTCACGGCTCGCCGAACTCTGGTCCTCGCTCCTGCACGTGGACCCGATCGGCCGACACGACAACTTCTTCACCCTCGGCGGCGACTCCATCATCAGCATGCAGGTCGCCGCACAGGCGGGCCGCCTCGGCCTGCGCTTCACACCCCGGGATCTCTTCGCACACCAGACGATCGCCGAACTCGCCGCGGTGGCCGCGACGCCCGACGACCAGGCCGACGACGCCCCCGCTGCCTCGGTGGGCAGGGACGGCGAGCCCATCCCGCTCACTCCCGTCCAGCACTGGTTCTTCGAGAAGGAACGCCCCGCACCGCACCACTTCAACCAGTCGCTGCTCCTGAGGCCCGCCGAAGCGGCGGATCCGGAACTCCTGCGCTCCGCGCTGCGGCTGCTCGTCCTGCGTCATCCCGCGATGCGGCTGCGCTTCACCCGGAACGGTGCCGAGTGGCAGCAGGAGATCACCGGCGGGGACCCGGCCTCCCGCGGGCTGCTCCGCGAGGTGGACCTCCGCGCCGTTCCGGCCGACGAGCGGGCCGCCGCGTTCGGGGCCGCGGCGGACGAGGTCCAGTCGAGCATCGATCTGGGCGCGGGCCTGCTGCTCAAGGCCGCCTACTTCAAACTGGGCGAAGAGGGCGACCGACTGCTGTTGGTCCTTCATCACCTCGCGGTCGACGGCGTCTCCTGGCGCCTTCTCCTGGAGGACCTCGGCACGATCCACGGCCAGCTGCTGCGCGGCGAGTCGCCGTCGGAACAGCCGGACACGCCGACTTCGTTCGACGGCTGGGCCCGCGCCCTCGCCGCCCGGGCGAACTCCGGGGAAGTGGCGGACGAGCTGCCGTTCTGGCTGGAGATGATGGACGGCGCAACCACCGCGCTGCCCCGTATCGCCGGGGACGTCCCGGCCGACGACGCGGGCACGGCCGGTGAGGCACTGTCCGTCTCTCGTGTGCTCGACCGCGAGCAGACCGCCGCGCTGCTGCGTTCGGCGTCGGACGCGCGGGTCCGGCCCGTCGAGATCATGCTGGCCGCCCTGGGCCGGACCCTGGCCGAGTGGTCGGGCGCGGAAAGGGTCGCGATCGACATCGAGGGCCATGGCCGCGAACCCTTCGCCGCTGGGCTGGACCCCACCCGCACGGTCGGCTGGTTCACCAGCATCCATCCGCTCGTGATCGACTCCGGCGAACCCCTCCACGTCCTGCGCGAACTCAAGAACCGCTATCGCACCATTCCGGGCGGCGGCCTCGGCTACGGTCTGCTGCGCTACGTCCGGGACGCTGACGAGATCACCGGCCGGCTCCGGGAACTTCCCGAACGCAGCGTGCTGTTCAACTACCTCGGACGGTTCCACGGCGGCCTCGGCCCGGACGGCGGCTGGCAGGCCGCGGCCGAGTCCACCGGCATCGCCCAGGAGCCCTCGGCGCCGCGCCGACACGCCCTGGAGGTGAGCGCCCTGGTCACCGATGGGCGCCTCCAGGTCCGCTGGACGTACAGCCCCAGGCTCCACCACGAGGCGACCATCGGCCGTCTCGCCGACGCGTTCGCGGACCAGATCGGCCTGCTGCTCGACCGGGTCCGCCAGGAGCCGGCGGCGCTCCTCACCCCGGTGGACTTCCCGCTGGTCAGAGGGATTCGGCAAGCCGGCATCGACCGGCTGGTCGCGTCGATGGGCGAGCCCGAGGACCTGTATCCCCTCTCACCGCTGCAGCAGGGCATGCTCTTCCACCTGCTCTACGATCCCGATGGCGGCGTCAATCTGGAGCAGGTGACCTGCCAGCTGAAGGGACGCCTGGACGTCGCCGCCTTCCGGCAAGCCTGGCAGGACGTGGTGGCACGGCATGCGGTCCTGCGCACCTCCTTCTACTGGCGCGAGCACGGCGAGTCTCTGCAGGCGGTACACGCACAGGTGGCCGTGCCATGGCAGGAGCTGGACTGGACGGACCTGACGACGGTCGAACAGGACGACAGACTCGCCGACTTCCTCCGCCAGGACCGCACCCGGGGATTCGAGCCGGGCCAGGCCCCGCTGATGCGCATAGTCCTCATCCGCCGCGGCCCGGACGTGGTGCAACTCGTGTGGTCCCACCACCATCTGCTGCTCGACGGCTGGTCGCTGTCCCGGGTGCTCCAGGAGGTCGTCGCCGCGTACCGGGCCCGGCTTGAGCGGCGTGCGCCGCAGCTGCCACCGGTGCGTCCGTACCGCGACTACATCAGCTGGCTCGACCGGCAGGACCTCACCACGGCCGAGGACTACTGGCGCCGCACCATGGCGGGCTTCGACACGCCCACTCCTCTCCCGGCCGCGTCCGAGCCGGAGCGGACCGTCGGCGGGATGGCCACGGAGGTCCTGGAGTTGTCGGCCGCCGCCACCAAGGCTCTGGGCGACTTCGCCCAGCGTCATCATCTGACGGTGGGAACGCTGGTCCAGGCGGCTTGGGCGCTGTTCCTCCAGCGGCACTCCAACGAGACGGAGGTCGTGTTCGGAACGGTCGTGGCCGGCCGACCGGCGGATCTGCCGGGCTCCGAGGAGATCGTCGGGCAGTTCATCAACACCCAGCCGGTCCGGGTGCCGGTGCCCCCGGGCAAGCCGACGCTGGCCTGGCTGCATCAGGTGCAGGACATCCTGGCCGATGGCCGGCAGTACGAGTTCACGCCACTGCTGAGCATCCAGGGCTGGACCGACGTGCCGCGCGGCACCCAGCTCTTCGAAACCGTGGTGGTGTTCGAGAACTACCTCGCCGAGCGCATCGCCGGCATTGACGAGAGCGATACCGATCTCGACGATCTCGTCCTCGAACAGTTCCGCGGCCTGGAGCAGACCAACTATCCGCTCACCTTGATCGTCGCGCCAGGCGCCCGCCTGCGGCTGCAGCTCATGTACGACGCGGGACGCTACTCACAGGAGAGTGCATGGCGCTTCAACGAGCGGCTGCGCACCTTCCTGGAGGGCCTGCCGTCGAGGTACGACCTTCCGCTCGGCGAGCTGCCGGTGCTTCCTGAGTCCGAGCTGTCCTTGGTCCTCGACTCGTTCAACGACACGGCGGTGGCGCTGCCGCTGGAGCAGACCCTGCCGGAACTGTTCGAGGAGCAGGCCGCCCGCACCCCGGACGCGATCGCGGTCCGCGAGGGTGACCTCCAACTGACCTACCGCCAGCTCAACACCCGCGCCAACCAGCTCGCCCACCACCTCATCGACACCCTCGACCCCCGCCCCGAGGACCGCATCGCCCTCGCCCTGGAACGCACCACCGACCTCGTCACCGCCATCCTCGCCACCTTCAAGACCGGCGCCGCCTACCTCCCCCTCAACCCCCACCACACCACCGAACGCCTCACCGGCCAACTCACCGACGCCACCCCCCTCGCCCTACTCACCCACACCACCCACCTCAACGCATGGAACAGCCGGCCGGGTCCGGCCGGACTGCCCGTCCTCACCCTGGACCGGCCGGCCTGGGCTGGTGGGAACAGCACGGATCCTGTCGGCCGTGGCCTGACGTCACGTCATCTCGCCTATCTCATCTACACCTCCGGCTCGACCGGGACTCCCAAGGCCGCCCAGGTCGAACACCGCGGCATGATCAACCACCTGTATGCCAAGATCCGCGACCTCGACCTCGCTCCCGGCGACAACCTCGCCGCCACCGCCTCCCCCACCTTCGACATCCACGTCTGGCAACTCCTGGCCCCCCTGATCACCGGAGCCACCACCCACCTCCTGCCCGACACCACCGCCCACGACCCCCACCAGCTCATCACCACCACCGACACCCACCACCTCACCGTCCTGCAGATCGTGCCCTCCCTGCTGTCCGCACTCCTGACCCACCTCGACACCCGCACCACACCCCCGCCACCCCTGACAGCCCTGCGCCACCTCATCCTCACCGGCGAAGCCCTCCCACCCGACCTCGCCGCCGCCTGGCTCACCCGCTACCCCCACATCCCCGCACTCAACGCCTACGGCCCCACCGAGTGCTCCGACGACGTCACCCACCACACCCTCACCACCCCGCCCCACCCCGACACCACCCACACCCCCATCGGCACCGCCCTGCCCAACACCCGCCTCTACCTCCTGGACACCACCGGACACCCCGTCCCCCTCGGCACCCCCGGACACCTCCACATCGGCGGCACCCCCGTCGGCCGCGGCTACCTGCACCGCCCCGCCCTGACCGCCCGCCACTTCATCCCCGACCCCTACTCACCCACCCCCGGCGCCCGCCTCTACGCCACCGGCGACCTCGCCCGCCAACACCCCGACGGCACCCTCACCTTCCTCGGCCGCACCGACCACCAGATCAAACTCCGCGGCTACCGCATCGAACCCGGAGAAATCGAACACACCCTGCGCACCCACCCCGCCATCGACCAAGCCCACATCCAACTCCACCAACCCACACCCACCGACCAACGCCTCATCGCCTACCTCACCCTGCGCCCCCACCACCCCCAGCCCACACCCGAAGAACTCACCACCCACCTCACCCAGACCCTCCCCCACTACATGACCCCCGCCACCTACACCATCCTCAAAACCCTCCCCCTCACCCCCCACGGCAAAATCGACCGCAAAGCCCTCCCCCAACCCGACACCACCCACACCCACACCCACACCCCCACACCCCCCCAAACCCCCACCCAAGCCACCCTCACCCACCTCTGGCAAAACACCCTCAACCACCCCCACATCGGCATCCACGACAACTTCTTCACCCTCGGCGGACACTCCCTCCTAGCGATGCAGGTCATCGCCCGCCTTCCCGAGGAACTGGGCGTCGAGCTGCCCCTGCGCGCCCTCTTCGAGGCACCCACCGTGGCCGGCTTCGCCGCCCGCGTCGAGCAGGCCAGGGCCGACAGCGACACCCCGGCCCCTACGCCGCCGCTGCGGCCGGTGGGACGCGACAGCGAACTCCCGCTGTCCTTCGCCCAGCAGCGCCTGTGGTTCCTGGACCAGCTCGAACCCGGCGGCAGCGTCTACAACCTGCCCATGGCCGCCCGCCTGAGCGGCCCCCTCGACGTCGCCGCCCTGCACCGCGGCCTGCACGCGCTGACCCAGCGCCACGAAACGCTGCGCACCACCATCACCAGCCACCGCGGCGAACCCCACCAGCACATCACCGCCGTCGCCCGCACCGCCTTGCCGGTCATCGACCTGAGCGCACTGCCCGCCGACGCCCGCCACGCCACCGCCCGCCGCCTGGCCGCCGCCGAAGCCCAGCGCCCCTTCGACCTGGCCCGGGGCCCGCTGCTGCGCATGAGCCTGCTGCGCACCGCCCCCGACCAGCACGTGCTGCTGCTGACCGTGCACCACATCGCCAGCGACGGCTGGTCCAACGACATCCTGCTGCGGGAACTGGGCGAGCTCTACCGCGCCCACGCCGGCAACACCCGCCCGAACCTTCCCGAGCTGCCCCTGCAATACCCCGACTTCGCCGTCTGGCAGCGCACCCTGCTCTCCGGCGACACCCTCGAGACCGAACTCCAGCACTGGCGCACCGAACTGGCCGGCGCCCCCACCGTGCTGGAACTGCCCACCGACCACCCCCGCCCCGCCGTCCAGACCTACCGCGGCGCCCACCACATCACCCGCTGGCCCGCCGAACTCGCCGAGGACCTGCGCCAACTCGGCCACGAAGCAGGCGCCACCTTCTTCATGACCCTGCTGGCCGCCTACACCACCCTCCTCTACCGCTGGAGCGGCCAGGACGACATCCTCATCGGCACCCCCACCGCCAGCCGCACCCGCCCCGAGCTGGAAAACCTCATCGGCTTCTTCGCCAACACCCTCACCCTGCGCACCGAACTACACGGCAACCCCACCTTCCGCCAACTCCTGGACCGCGTCCGCGAATCCACCCTCCGCAGCTACGCCCACCAGGACCTCCCCTTCGAAAAACTCGTCGAAGCCCTCGAACCCGACCGCTCCCTCAGCCACAACCCCCTCATACAAACCCTCCTCGTCCTGCAGAACACCCCCCACTCCGCCGACCCCCAAGCCTGGCCGGGCCTCACCCTCACCCCCTTCGACGACACACCCCAGACCACCGCCAAATTCGACCTGACCCTCACCGCCTACGAGGAAAACGACGGCCTCGTCCTCAGCCTCGAATACAACACCGACCTGTTCACCCCCGACACCATCGAACACCTCCTGACCCGCCTGGAAACCCTCACCCGCCACGCCACCACCCACCCCGACACCCGCCTGCACGACCTCCCCCTGCTCACCGACACCGAACAACACGACCTCACCACCCGATTCAACGACACGGCGGTGGCGCTGCCGCTGGAGCAGACCCTGCCGGAACTGTTCGAGGAGCAGGCCGCCCGCACCCCGGACGCGATCGCGGTCCGCGAGGGTGACCTCCAACTGACCTACCGCCAGCTCAACACCCGCGCCAACCAGCTCGCCCACCACCTCATCGACACCCTCGACCCCCGCCCCGAGGACCGCATCGCCCTCGCCCTGGAACGCACCACCGACCTCGTCACCGCCATCCTCGCCACCTTCAAGACCGGCGCCGCCTACCTCCCCCTCAACCCCCACCACACCACCGAACGCCTCACCGGCCAACTCACCGACGCCACCCCCCTCGCCCTACTCACCCACACCACCCACCTCAACGCATGGAACAGCCGGCCGGGTCCGGCCGGACTGCCCGTCCTCACCCTGGACCGGCCGGCCTGGGCTGGTGGGAACAGCACGGATCCTGTCGGCCGTGGCCTGACGTCACGTCATCTCGCCTATCTCATCTACACCTCCGGCTCGACCGGGACTCCCAAGGCCGCCCAGGTCGAACACCGCGGCATGATCAACCACCTGTATGCCAAGATCCGCGACCTCGACCTCGCTCCCGGCGACAACCTCGCCGCCACCGCCTCCCCCACCTTCGACATCCACGTCTGGCAACTCCTGGCCCCCCTGATCACCGGAGCCACCACCCACCTCCTGCCCGACACCACCGCCCACGACCCCCACCAGCTCATCACCACCACCGACACCCACCACCTCACCGTCCTGCAGATCGTGCCCTCCCTGCTGTCCGCACTCCTGACCCACCTCGACACCCGCACCACACCCCCGCCACCCCTGACAGCCCTGCGCCACCTCATCCTCACCGGCGAAGCCCTCCCACCCGACCTCGCCGCCGCCTGGCTCACCCGCTACCCCCACATCCCCGCACTCAACGCCTACGGCCCCACCGAGTGCTCCGACGACGTCACCCACCACACCCTCACCACCCCGCCCCACCCCGACACCACCCACACCCCCATCGGCACCGCCCTGCCCAACACCCGCCTCTACCTCCTGGACACCACCGGACACCCCGTCCCCCTCGGCACCCCCGGACACCTCCACATCGGCGGCACCCCCGTCGGCCGCGGCTACCTGCACCGCCCCGCCCTGACCGCCCGCCACTTCATCCCCGACCCCTACTCACCCACCCCCGGCGCCCGCCTCTACGCCACCGGCGACCTCGCCCGCCAACACCCCGACGGCACCCTCACCTTCCTCGGCCGCACCGACCACCAGATCAAACTCCGCGGCTACCGCATCGAACCCGGAGAAATCGAACACACCCTGCGCACCCACCCCGCCATCGACCAAGCCCACATCCAACTCCACCAACCCACACCCACCGACCAACGCCTCATCGCCTACCTCACCCTGCGCCCCCACCACCCCCAGCCCACACCCGAAGAACTCACCACCCACCTCACCCAGACCCTCCCCCACTACATGACCCCCGCCACCTACACCATCCTCAAAACCCTCCCCCTCACCCCCCACGGCAAAATCGACCGCAAAGCCCTCCCCCAACCCGACACCACCCACACCCACACCCACACCCCCACACCCCCCCAAACCCCCACCCAAGCCACCCTCACCCACCTCTGGCAAAACACCCTCAACCACCCCCACATCGGCATCCACGACAACTTCTTCACCCTCGGCGGACACTCCCTCCTAGCGCTCCGGCTCGCAGACCGGATCAAGGAGGCGTTCGGAGGCCGGCTCCCCCTCGCCGACCTCTACCAGCACCCCACCCCCGCCGCGATGGCGGCTCGCATCGACAGCGCGGGCGCCGGGCGCCACGACTGGCCGTCCTCCATCGTGTCCCTGCGGGCGACCGGCAGCCGTCCCCCTCTCTTCTGCATCCACCCGAAGAACGGCACCGTCTTCTGCTTCGCCGGACTCGCGCAGACGCTGGAGGTGGAGCGACCCGTCTACGGCGTGCAGGCGCACGGTCTGGATCCCGAGGTCCGCCCCCTGGACTCGATCGAGGAACTTGCTGCCGCCTACCTGCGGGACATCGTCAAGACCCAACCGCAGGGGCCTTACCTCCTGTCGGGATACTCGCTGGGCGGGACCATCGCCTACGAGCTCGCCCGGCAGCTCGCCGCGCAGGGCCGCGAGGTCGCCGGCTTGATCATGCTCGACAGCTATCCGGTGCTGGGCGACGACTCGCCCACATTCGCCGAGTTCGAGGCCATGGACGACGCCGCCTTCCTCGTCCATCAATTCGGCGGAGCGCTGCCGGTGAACGAGGAGCACCTGCGTTCGCTGACCCCCGATGCACGCATGCTCCATCTCCTCGACCTCGCTGCCGAGGCAGGACTGGAGAGCGAGCACATGGACCTCAAGTCCATGACGCGCTACGTGGACATCGTCCGCGCGCACACCCGCGCCGCACTGACCTATCGACCGCTCCCGTACTCCGGCCCGGTGCTCCTGTTGCGATGCGACGACCTCGGCCCGGACGCGGGTCCTGACCCACGCGACAACTGGAGTGACCTCATCGGGGAGAGCCTGATCATCCAGGACGTGCCGGGCACCCATATGACCATGCTCGACCCCCCGAACCTCACGACCGTGGCAGCCCACATCAGCAAGTACGTCGCGGACCTGGGAAGCAGCGGAAAGCGAGAGCGATGACCGACAGGAACTCTGGGCCCGAACTGTACGAGACCAAGGCGGAGGTGGCGGCATATCCGGCCAACACCTGCGACTCACCGACGTACTCAAGCTATCTGCATATCGATGAGCTCCTGGGGCTACAGACCCCACGGAGCAGCCCGGAGCATCCGGATGAACTTCACTTCATCGTCACCCACCAGGCGATGGAGCTCTGGTTCAAGGTCATGCTGCACGAACTGTCCCGGGTTCAGGAGTTTTTGGAGAAACAGATCTGGACGCAGGCACTGGCCAAATTGAGCCGAGTCAACCTCATCCTGCAGACGCAGACTGCACAGATGGGCACCCTTTGCTCCCTCGATCCACGGGCGTTTCAGGAGTTCCGCCAGTTCCTCGGCTCTGCCAGCGGTTTCCAGTCGGTGCAGTTCCGGGCCCTGGAGCTGCTGAGCGGCCTCCGGGATCCCTCGTACATTGCCCGGCTGAGCCGCGATCAGCACGGGCGCCTGCCCGAGCCTCTCCACGACATCCTGTCGAAGCCGAGCCTCGCCGAAACCGCCAGCCGAGCCGCAGGCGCCGCAGAAGTGGGCGGTTGGTCCGAGGTCTATTCGGATCCTGAACTGCACGGCCCGCTTTTTCTGATCGGTGAGGCCCTCCTGGAGTACGACCGACACTGGGTCATGTGGCGCCAGGAGCACCTGCTGTTGGTGGCCAAGACCATCGGTGCCGGCTCAACCGGTACGGGCGGGGGCTCTTCCGCATACCTGCAGAAGCGGATCGACATCAAGTTCTTCCCATTCCTCTGGGACATCCGCGACAGCATTACCGCCAGCTGGACAGAAAGAAGGGGTGATCTTCATGGCGCATGACGACATCGAGGACGGCATTGTCTACAAGGTCGTACTCAACCACGAGGAACAATATTCCATTTGGCCGATTGACAGGGAGAATCCCAACGGCTGGCGGGACGAGGGCATGTCGGGAAGCAAGGAGGAGTGCCTCAGCCACATCGACAAGGTGTGGACCGACATGCGACCGCTGAGCCTGCGCCGGCAGATGGAGCAGGAGGCGTCATGAGGAGCTACAGCAAGGCATACGTCCTCGGGGACCTGAGGCGGTTCCCCGGCTGGTCGAAGTCCGCGGCGGCCGAGGAGCGCGAGTACGCCGACGAGGACATCGTCTACCTGGCGGACGATCTCGTCGTGCTGGCAGACCCCATCCGCGAGGAGGGGCTGCTCTTCGATCAGACCACGGCGGAGTGGCGGGAGTTCTGCGCCGTCGACCTCGGGTTCGCCATTCCCGACGACCTGACCTACCTGCGGCCGGGTGCCGACGACGAGTCCGCTCCGGCCGAGGGCCGGGCGAGTGAGGAGCCACAGCATGGATGAGCTGACCCAACGCCTGTCGAAAGGGTCCCACCCGGTCGCCGCGGGCGGACCGCAGGCTTCGCTGGAAGACCTGCGCCGCAGGGTCGAGGAACTCGGCTTCGTCTTCGTGAAGTTCACGGAGACCACTGGCGGCACCGACCTGGGAGTGCGCCTGGACCGGACGGCCACCGACAGCAGTGCGGCCGACTTCGACGCCGGCACCGGATCGGTGCACCTGGAGGGCACGCTGATCCTCAATGACGATCCCGTCCGGTGCGTCGCGGACATCGATCTGGCGTCCCTCACGGGAACCGGCCGCCTGGTGCCCGTCGCCGAGTCCGAGCTCGTGAGCAGCTGACGTCGCCCACCGTGCCCGGCCAGCGGCCGGGCACGGTGGCCCAGGGGCCGCGCGGGCCCTTCTCACGGCCCCCGCAGCGAACGAGCAGAGAGGATTGGTGTGCGCTATGGGTGAATCCGCCCTCGCCGACCAACTGGAACGAATCAGGTCCGGATTCATCGATACCCCCGTTATTCCGCTCGACCACGAACGGCTCGACCTGTTCGCGAAGACGGAGTACTGCAATCTCAACGGAAGTGTCAAGGACCGGTCCGCCTACGTCATGCTGCAACGGGCTGTCCAACGCGGCGAGCTGACCGCGGACAGCACGGTCGTCGAGTCGTCGTCCGGGAATCTGGCGATCTCGCTGGCAGCCTTGTGCCGGCTACTCGGCATTCCCTTCGTCCCGGTCATCGACCAGAACGTCAACGCGCCGACCGAGATGCTGTTACGGGCGACTTGCGACCGCGTGGAAAAAGTTGCCGAAAGGGACGGGACGGGCGGGTATCTGCGCACCAGGCTGGACCGTGTCAAGACGCTCACCGAGACGCTGGAGAACACCTTCTGGCCAAACCAGTACAGCAATCCCGACGCGGCGGACGCGCACTATCTCCTCACCGGGGCCGAGATCTGCCGCACCTTCGACCGTCTTGACTACATATTCGTCGGCGTGGGGACCGCCGCGACGATCGCGGGAGTTTCCCGCCGTATCCACGAGTACCTGCCGCAGACCAAAGTCATCGCCGTCGATTCCGCAGGATCGGCCATCTTCGGGCAGCAGGCCCGAACGCGTTACATCCCCGGCATCGGCTCCAGCATCCGGCCGCCGCTGCTCGATCAGGCGGAGATCGACGATGTTGTCATCGTCGAGGAACACGAATCGGTGGTGGCCTGCCGCCGCCTCCTGACGCGATTCGGGCTCTTCTGCGGTGGCTCCACCGGCAGCGTGTACGCCGCGATCGAGCGGTACTTCGCGTCGTACCGGGGGCCGCGCCTGTCCGTGCTCTTCCTCTGCGCGGACCGCGGCATCGCCTACACCAATACCGTCTACCAGCAGGGCTGGCTGGAGCGCGTCAGCAATCCGACATCAAGCCGAGGGGAATCCGGCACGGAACAATGAATTCCATCCACCGACTCACCGAGCCGGAGCAGCCGCTCGTCCGCCTCGTCTGCTTCCCGCACGCGGGGGGAACCGCCTCGTCCTTCCAGCCCTGGAAGGACACGGTTCCCCTCGATGTCGAACTGTGGGCCGTGCAGTATCCGGGGCGCCACAATCGACTGGCGGAGGCGTGTCCGACGAGCGTGTCGGAGCTGGTCGACGACGTGCTGCCGACGTTCGACCAAGCTCCTCGCCTGCCCACCGTGTTGTTCGGTCACAGCCTGGGCGCTGCCATCGCCTACGAGTGCGCCCTGCGACTGCCCGATTCCCCCGCCCTGGTCATCCTCTCGGCCCGCCGCGGGCCGGGACGTGCCAACGAAGAGGCGCTGAGCGACCTGAACGACGCAGACTTCCTCGACCGGCTCGCAAGGCTCGGCGGGCTCAGTCCGCAGATCCTCGGCAACCGGCAACTACTGGAGATCGTCCTGCCGGCCCTTCGTGCGGACTGCCGGCTGAGCGACGCCTACTCGCCGGACCCGGACCGCCCCATCAGCGCCCCCATCCTGGCGTGTGTCGGCGACCGGGATCCCTCGGTGACCGTGGACGACATCCTTGCCTGGCGTTCGGCCACGGTCGGCGCTTTCACCCACCAAGTCTACCCGGGCGACCACTTCTACCTGCAGGAGCACAAGGCCGCATTGGTCCGCGCCGCCTGCGACGCCGCAGCCCTCGTCCAGCTCCACCGCACGCCCACGACCAGCTCAGGGAGGCTTCAGTGACGGACCAGCAGTCGGCGGACCAGCCGTTGATCTTCGTTGTCGGGACCGGCCGATGTGGTTCGACCGCCCTCTCGAACGTCCTGCGGCTACATCCGCACATCCTCAGCCTGAGCGAGTTCGTCGCGTCGATGGAGCCCGACCCGTTCCCCGACGGCCTGTTGACCGGCGAGCAGTTCCTCCGCTTCCTGGAGGAACCGCGCGCCTTCACCACATCGGTGATGCGCCACGGGTTCTGGCCCACCGTGGTGGAGACCGGGCAACAGCCGCCCGGCACCGGCCCGGACAACGAGATGCCGGTCCTCGGCGCCCTGTCCGTCACGGTCCTGCCGCACTTGACGGACGATCCGCAGGACCTGCTGTCGCAGCTCCGCAAGGAGTTGCCCAACCTGCCGACCGCACCTGTCGCCGATCACTACCGGGCGCTGTTCCGCATCCTGGGTCAGCGGTTCGGCACTCGGGTGGTGACGGAGCGGTCGGGGTATTCGCTCCGGACGGTCCCCCGCCTCAGGCAGCTGTTCCCCGAGGCGCGCTTCGTCCATCTGTACCGGAACGGCCCCGATACGGCGCTGTCCATGAGCCAGTACCCGGTGTTCCAGGTGCTGCGCGTACTGCTGGAGCGCGCGATCGCCAAGGGGCGCGGGCAGGAGGGGGTCTCCGAGGAGATGGCCGACATGTTCCGCGACGGCGAGGTGGACGTCCGGCCGATCCTCAACGCTGACGTACCCACGTCCGCGTTCGGAAAGATGTGGTCCGACTCCGTACTCGATGGGCTGCACCACCTCGCGGGCCTTCCGCCCGAACGGCTGGCCTCATTCGCCTTCGAGGACCTGCTCGACCGTCCGGAGTCCGAACTGACCCGCCTCGCCGGCTTCCTGGGCGTGGTGCCCCTGCCCGAGTGGCTCGATGCCGGCAAGGCCGAGTTGGATCCCACGCGGCGGCACGCCTCACTCGCCCTGCCCCCTGAGGAACTGGCGGCCCTCCAGGAAAGCTGCGCTCCGGGCATGCGCGCCCTCGGGATGTCGACGGGAGCGGACGCTCGGTGAGCACCGGAGTGCGGTTGGAGCAGATCGGCCCCGAGAACGTGGACGATGCCTGCGGACTCGAGGTGCTGCCCGGGCAGGAGAAGTACGTCGCTTCGGTGGCCAGGTCCCTGGCAGATGCCTATGTTCACCCGGAGACGGCCTGGCCGCGCGTCGTCATGGACGGTTCCGTACTGGTCGGATTCCTGATGGGGGCGTTCCCGGGGCCGACCCAGGCGGACCCGCGGACCTGCGGCATCTGGCGTCTGGCAATCGGTGCGGGGTACCAGGGCCGCGGCTACGGGAGTGCCGCGGTCGGGGCGTTCTGCGCCGAGGCGCGCGCCCGGGGGATGCGACGCGTGCTGGTGCAGTGGACGCCGGGCGGATCTGGCCCCGAGGGCTTCTACCAGCGGCTGGGTTTCCGCCCCATCAGCAGCGGGCCCGGCAGGGAGACGACGGGCGAGGTGCTGCTGTCGTGACGGCCCGGGCGAGGCTCGTTCCGGCGGTTCCCCTACGACGAGCATGCCTGCACCGATGAGGGAGACCATCGTGGACCTACCGGACGACGTCGCAGCATCCGAGCAGGCCGGTGGCGGGGGACCTGTCACCCCCGGATCGCCGGCGTGGCGGGTGTTGCTCGGCTATGCCCGCCGACACCGCTGGCAACTGCTCGGGGGTACGGTCCTGACGCTCGCCGCCGGCGCCTCCGGGCTGGCGCTGCCGCTGGTGGCGCGGTCGCTCATCAGCGACCTCGCCCACGACCGTTCGCTGACCGCCGAAGTGGTCGGCATGTGCCTGTTGGTCTGTGCCAATGCGGCGATCGGTGCGCTGGGCACGTACGTGCTGCGGCGCGCCGCCGAGTCGGTGGTTCTCGGTGCCCGCCTGCAGCTCACCTCGCATCTGCTGCGGCTGCGTATCGCGGTGGTGGACAGCAGCGAGCCGGGCGACTTGATGTCCCGGGTGACCTCTGACACCACGCTCCTACGCGAGGTGACCACCGACGGCCTGGTGGGACTGGTCACAGGCGGCCTCACGCTGATCGCCACGCTGGTGATGATGGGTGTCATCGACCCGGTGCTGCTCGGCGTCACCATTGTCGTGAAGGGCGGCGCTGCCCTTCTGATCAGTGTGATCATCCCGCGTGTGAACCGGGCCAGCCACAAGGCGCAGGACGCGGTGGGTCTGATCGGGTCGACCCTGGAGCGCGTTCTCGGCGCGCTGCGCACGGTGAAGGCCTCCGGTGCGGAATACCGCGAGGAGGCGGCGGTGCACGCGGCGGCGCAGGACTCGTGGCGGCAGAGCGTCCAAGTCGCCAAGTGGTCGGCGGTGGTCGGGAACACGGCCGGGCTGGCCACCCAGATCGCGTTCCTCACCGTGCTGGCGGTGGGCGGCGCGCGGGTCGCCACCGGCGCGATCGACGTTGCCTCGCTGATCGCCTTCCTGATGTACGTCTTCTATCTGGTGGCGCCGGTGCAGCAGGTGGTCGGGGCGGTTACCCAGTACCAGATCGGGGCTGGGGCGATCGCCCGTATCCAGGAGGCCCTCGCGCTGCCCGCGGAGCCGCCCGCCGAGCCCGTGCCGCTGCCTGCCGACGCCGCCGAACCGGTCGCGCTCGCCTTCGAGGACGTGCGCTTCCGGTACGCCGGCGATCAGCCGGAGATCCACCACGGCGTGAGCTTCGCAATACCGGCGCAGGGCCTGACCGCCTTCGTCGGGCCGTCCGGTGCCGGCAAGACCACCGTCTTCTCCCTCATCGAGCGGTTCTACGAGCCGAGCGCCGGCCGGATCACCCTCGTCGGCCGTGACCTGGCGACCTGGGCTGTCCCCGAGCTGCGCGCCACCATCGGCTACGTGGAGCAGGACGCTCCCGTACTGTCCGGCTCGGTGCGCGACAATCTCCTGCTCGGCAATCCGGACGCCACCGAGTCGGAGCTGCGCCACGTCCTGCGCATCACCCGCCTCGATCGCCTCGTCGACCGCCTTCCGGTGGGTCTGGACACCCTCGTCGGCCACCGCGGCACGAAGCTCTCCGGCGGCGAACGCCAGCGGGTGGCGATCGCGCGCGCCCTGCTGCGCCGACCGCGGCTGCTCCTGCTCGACGAGGCGACGTCGCAGCTCGATGCGGTCAACGAGGCCGCGCTGCGTGACACCGTCGCGGACGTTGCCCGTACGACCACGGTTCTCGTGGTCGCACACCGGCTGTCCACCGTGGCCATGGCTGACCGGATCGTGGTCATGGACGCCGGCCGAGTGCGCGCGATCGGCACCCACGAGGAACTCGTCGCCGCTGACCCGCTCTATGCCGAGCTCGCGGCCACCCAGTTCCTCGCCACCGCCGGCGCCGGCGCCGATGGGGCTTCCCGGAACTGAGAATGCGGTTGCGGTCGACCCCGCCCGGTTCGAGGCGAGCTTCGCCCCCGGGCACCCGTGCCCTGGACCTGTGAACCCTGGGCACGCTCCGCCCACCGGGAGGGCCGGCGGACGGCCTCGCGCCGCCGACCCTACGCCACCTCCGCCATGCCTGCGGTGAGGGTGGCCCCGTCGGCCGGGTCGACCAGCAGGAACGATCCGGTGCGCCGGTTGTCGCCGTAGTCGTCCAGGACCAGTGGCTCCGCGGTGCGCAGCACCACATGGCCGATGTCGTTGACGCCCAGCCCCTCGGGGGCGCCGCGCCGTTCGAGGGTGTCGATGTCGATCCGGTGGGAGATCTCCTTGACCACCGCCCGCACGGTGCGGGTGGTGTGCTTGAGCAGCACCCTGTCCCCCCGGCGCAGCGAACGCTCATGGAGGTGGCAGACGGTGGCCGTCACCTCCGTGGCGGGTGTGGGAGCCGGGCCTGTCGCGAGCAGGTCGCCCCGCGAGACGTCGAGCTCCTCGGCGAGCCGGACGGTGACGGACTGCGGCGCCCAGGCGATGTCCGTGGCCCGGCCGAGCGCGTCGATGCCCGCCACGGTGGCGGTCCGGCCCGACGGCAGAACGGTGACGGTGTCGCCCGTGCGCAGCACGCCGGATGCCAGCTGTCCGCCGTAGCCGCGGTAGTCGGGGTGTTCGGGTCCCTGTGGCCGGATCACGTACTGCACCGGGAAACGCACCGGCTCCCGGCCCGGGTCACCGCCCACCGGGACGGTCTCCAGGTGGTCCAGCAGGGTCGGCCCGCTGTACCAGTCCATGTGTGCCGAGGGCTCCACCACGTTGTCCCCGGCCAGTGCCGAGACGGGAACGGCGGTGAGGTCGGCGATGCCGAGCGAGGCGGCGTAGGCGCTGAACTCCTCGACCGTGGCGGCGAAGACCGGCTCGGCGTAGTCGACCAGGTCCATCTTGTTGACGGCCAGCACCAGGTGCGGCACCCGCAGCAGGGCGGCCACCGCGGCATGGCGCCGGGTCTGCTCGACCACTCCGTTGCGCGCGTCCACCAATACCACGGCCAGTTCGGCGGTGGAGGCGCCGGTGACCATGTTGCGGGTGTACTGCACATGCCCTGGGGTGTCGGCCAGGATGAACCGCCTGCGCGGGGTGGCGAAGTAGCGGTGGGCGACGTCGATGGTGATGCCCTGCTCACGCTCGGCCCGCAGCCCGTCGGTGAGCAGCGCGAGGTCCACGGTGGAGTGTCCCCGGTTCCGGGAGGCGTTCTCGACGGCCTCCCACTGGTCGGCCAGCACCGCCTTGGAGTCGTGCAGCAGCCGTCCGACGAGGGTGGACTTGCCGTCGTCCACCGAGCCCGCGGTGGCAAAGCGCAGCAGCGAGGCGGCGGGTGCGATGGTCATGGTCAGAAGTACCCCTCGCGCTTGCGGTCTTCCATGGCGGATTCGGAGAGTTTGTCGTCGGCCCTGGTCGCGCCGCGCTCGGTCAGCCGGCTGGCGGCGATCTCGGCGACGACGGCCTCGGTGGTGGCGGCGTCGGAGTCGACGGCACCGGTGCAGGACATGTCGCCGACGGTGCGGTAGCGGATCAGCCGTCGTTGCACGGGTTCGTGGTCCGCGGGGCCGCCCCACGCCCCGGCGGTCAACCACATGCCGTCGCGGGAGAACACCTCGCGCTCATGGGCGAAGTAGATCTCCGGCAGGTCGATCTTCTCCCGCTCGATGTACTGCCAGACGTCGAGCTCGGTCCAGTTGGAGAGCGGAAAGACCCGCATGTGCTCTCCGGGCGCGTGCCGGCCGTTGTAGAGCGACCACAGCTCGGGGCGCTGGCGGCGCGGGTCCCAGCCGCCGAACTCGTCGCGCAGCGAGAAGATGCGCTCCTTGGCGCGGGCCTTCTCCTCGTCGCGGCGGCCACCGCCGAGGACGGCGTCGAAACGATGCGCCTCGATGGCGTCGAGCAGCGGCACGGTCTGCAGCGGGTTGCGGGTGCCGTCCGGGCGCTCCCGCAGCCGGCCGTCGTCGATGTATTCCTGTACACGGGCGATGTGCAGGCGCAGCCCGTGCCTGGCCGCCACCCGGTCCCGGTGGTCGATCACCTCGGGAAAGTTGTGGCCGGTGTCGACGTGCAGCAGGGCGAAGGGGACCGGCGCGGGCCAGAAGGCCTTGACGGCCAGGTGCACCATGACGAGGGAGTCCTTGCCGCCCGAGAAGAGGAGCACCGGACGCTCGAACTCCCCGGCCACCTCACGCAGGATGTGCACCGACTCGGCTTCCAGCACGTCCAGGTGCGTCAGCGCGTATCCGCCGCTCGGGTCCGTCGGCGCGGTGCCGGACACGGGAGCGCTCACACCAGTCCCCTCTCGGCGAGCAGGGCCTGGACGACGTCCGCGGACTCGGCGAGTGTCTGACGGTGTGTCTCCAGGCGTAACTCCGGGCATTCCGGGGGTTCGTAGGGGTCGTCCACGCCGGTGAGGCCGGACAGCGCGCCGGCGGCCTGCCGGGCGTAGAGTCCCTTGACGTCGCGTGCGGCGCAGACCTCCGCGGGCGCGGCCACGTGGATCTCCACGTACGGTACGCGGGCGAGGTCATGGCGGAGCCGGATGGTCTCGCGGCTGCTCCGGTAGGGCGCGATGACCGGCACGAGCACGATGACGCCGTTGCGCGCGAGCACCTCGGCGACCATGCCGACCCGCCGCACATGGGTGTCGCGGTCCTCGCGGGAGAAGCCGAGGCCTGCCGAGAGGGTGGTACGGACCGCATCGCCGTCCAGGACCTCCACCCGACGGCCTTCGGCCCGCAGCCGGGCGCCCAGCTCTGCGGCGATGCTGCTCTTGCCCGCGCTGGGCAGCCCGGTCAGCCACACCGTGGCGCCCTGGGGGGCGGGCGGTGGCGCCGGCCGTTCGTCCTGGGCGCGCCGGGCCGGCCGTGCGGCAGGCGACGAGGAACGCAGCAGTGCCCGTGCCAGATCCGCGGCCTGCTGCCGGATCTCCGGGACGGCCGTGGTCTCCCACAGTTCGCCACGTCGGTGGGCGCCCAGGGTCCACACCGAGCGGACGACTCCGTCACGGCCCCGCAGCCGTCCCTCGGCGGTCGTCGCGAGGCCGATGCCCAGCGGCCCGGGACGGGCCAGTCCCGAGTTCACCAGGGACCTCAGCAGCGGATCACCGGAGCCGGCCGGCCGCAGGTCCGGCCCGGTGCAGTCCACCACCCAGCCGACCCGGATCTCCCGGGATCCCGTCACCGTCACCGTGAGCGCATCGCCGTTGTCCCGGGCGGCCGTGACCTCACCGGTACGCAGACGCAGCCGCCCGGCGGTCCTGAGCCGGGCGACGGTCTCAGCCGTCTCGGGCGGCATCCGGTGCCGGTGGACGTCCCACAGGTGCCGGTCGTGCCGGAGGAACTCGGCCCGGTCCGCCTCGTCCAGCCGGCTCCACAGCCCCGAGGTCACGCGGCGCAGGCCGTCGACGGCCGGACGCCAGTCACCCTGGGCACGCTGCACCCGCCGGATGTGGCGCTGGACGGCGGACCGCAGCTGGCGCAGCGGGAGTCCGTCCAGAGGCTCCTCCGGGGCCACGGGCGGCAGTGGGACCACGGCATGGGCCCGGGGCAGCAGTCCGTGCCGGGACAGGGCGTGCACGGTACGACCCGGGCGGTCGACCGCCAGTGCGACGTCCACCGCGGTCAGGCCGGTGCCGACCAGCAGCACGTCATCGCCGTCCATGAGCGGGCCGGCCAGTGCGTCGGGCTGCCAGGGGTCGGGGACGAACCGTTCGGACTTCCTCAGTTCGGCAGGTGCCCACTGCGCCGTACCGGCCGGCGGACCGGTGGCTATCACCACGCTGTCGGCCGTGAGGCACATACCGTCGGCCAGCCGCACCCGTGTGTGGTCGCCCTGCACCGAGCAGGCCACGGCTCGGGTGGGCAGGCGCCGGAAGGTCAGCGGGCCGCCGGCCCGCTCGACGCAGGCGGCCAGGGTGGCCGAGAGATAGTCGCCGTAGTGACGTCTGGGCACGAACGACCGCTGGGTCGCTAAGGGACATCGGTTCCGGGCCAGCCAGTGAACGAAGTGATCGGGCCGGTCGGGCAGACAACTCATGGCGCCCACCGGCACGTTGAGCAGATGCCGGGGATCCTTCGTGGTGAACGCCTTGCCCACTCCGGTCGGCGGGCCCGGATCGACCAGGGTGAGCTCCACCGGCGCGCGTCGCCTGCGGGACTCCTCGGCAACCTGGATGGCGACCATGCTCCCGGCGGCTCCCGCCCCCACTATCACCAGCTTCAGAGGAACACGACCGCTTGCGCCGACCATCTGGACCTCCACAGGGATTCTCCACCAATCCGGTGGATTATATGGTCGGACCCTTGCTGCCAGTGAGAGCAACGGTGTTCAGTTGAAACAAAGTTGACGTTGCGTCACCCATGACCGGACGGACATGAGAGGCTTCTTTCCATGCGGATCTCAGCGCGGACGGACTACGCGATCCGGGCCATGGCCGAGCTCGCGCGCACTCCGGACGCCGCGCAGAAGGCGGAACAGCTCTCCGGCTCCCAGGACATCCCCCTCCGCTTCCTGCTGTCGATCCTGCGCGAGCTGCGGCAGCATCGGCTGGTGCTCAGCAGCCGTGGCCCCGAAGGGGGTTATCGGCTCGCCAGACCGCCGCAGGAGATCTCCATCGCCGATGTGATCCGGGCCATCGACGGGTCACTGGCCAGCTTCCGGGATCTCAGGCTCAGCGATCTCAGCTACCCGGGCGCGGCCGCCTCGCTGCCGGACGTCTGGCGAGCGGTGCGGGTCAGCCTGCGGCAGGTTCTGGAACGCGTGACCCTCGCGGACCTGGCGATCGGCGAGCTCCCCTCGCCCGTGCGGGAGCAGGCCCAGGAGTACCGCGACGACAGGCGGCACGGGTAGGCCACCGCTGACGTCTTCCTGCGGATGCGCCTCTACACGGCGCCTTTGCGCTGCAGGTAGCCGAAAGACAGCCACCCGGGCAGTACCGGAAGCCAGAACATCAGGAGTCGGTAGAGCAGCACGGCCGGGGTGGCCACCGCTACGGGCACATGGGTGAGGGTCAGGAGAGCTCCGACCAGCGCCGCCTCCATCGCCCCGACACCCCCCGGTGTGGGCACCGCGGAGCCCACCGCATGCGCCGTCAGGTAGACCACCGTCACCGTGACGATGCCGACGCCGGCACCGAAGGCCCGTAAGGACGCGTCGAGGCATCCCACGAATCCGGCGGTGACCAGCAGATATCCGGCGAAGCCGAGGGCCGGTCCGAGCGGCCGCCGCAGCAGCTCCAGCAGCCGGGGTCCCACTCCCGCCAGGAACTCACGCGCCCGCCTCACCACCCACCGCCTCGACAGCGGGACGGCGGTCACCCCCAGCACCAGGAGCACGGCGGCCGGCAGCCCGATGCGGAGCACGGGAGACTGCCCGAGACTCCGAAGCCAGGCGAAGCCGCTCAGCGAGCCGAAGGTGAGCAAGAGCAGTACGCGGCAGATGGCCCCGGCCAGTTGGGAGACGGCGACGCTCGCCAGGGCCTGGGCGGGCGGCACACCCGCCTTCTGCAGAAAGCGGGTTGTCAGTGCCACGCCCCCAAGCGCCGTCGGAGTGACCGCTTTCACGAACGATCCCGCGAGCTGCGCCACCACGACCCTGCCGAACGGCAGCCGCTCCGGTACGAAGCCGATCAGACACATCGCGGCCGCTCCATGGCTGAGGACCGCGACCACGAACGCCAGCGACAGCCAGCCTCCGTTCACCTGGGCGAGGTCGATCCCGTTGCCGGGAAACGTGGTGATCAGGTAGAAGACCCCACACGCTGCCGCCGCGGCCGTGAGGAGGGTACGCAGTCGCATTCTCACCCCTCGCCGAGGCCCTGGTGACCCGTCCCGCACCCGGTGTACGCCGCTCGACGACCTCGACGCTCTGGTCAGTCGGACTCCATGGCCGCGATCAGGCTCTTCGGGCGCATCTCCACGGTCACTCGGTGTCACATCGATTCCTGTGCGAAGGCGCGTCTCAGCCGTCTCAGGCCTTCCTCGATCTCGCTGGGCCGATGGGTCGGGAAGGACAGGCGCAGGGTTCTTCGGTCGGGAGAGCCGGAGAAGAAGGGCTCGCCCGGCACGAAAGCGACCCCTTGGTCAACTGCCCGTCCCAGCAGGGCGGTTGCATCGTACCCGGCCGACAGCCGGGCCCAGACGAACATGCCACCGCTGGGCCGGACGTACTGGCTGCCGGGCGGCAGGCACCGTGCCAGCCCGTCCAGCAGGGCGTCGCGACGTTCTTGATAGGCGCTGCGCACCAGCTTGAGGTGGCCGTCGAGGTCGCCGTCGGTCAGGTAGGCGGCTGCGGCGGCCTGATCGATGGTCGAGGAGTGGACATCGGTGGCCCCCTTGACGGTGACACAGGCCCGGCGCAGGGCGGCGGGCGCGCGCAGCCATCCGAGCCTGAGCCCCGGAGCCACGCTCTTGGACAGGCTGCCCAGGAGCACCGTCCGATCGGCGGCCTCGGGCAGCGAGGCGATCCACGGCTCGGCCCCGCCCTCGTACCGCAGTTCCCGGTACGGGTCGTCCTCGGCGATCCAGAATCCGTACCGTGCCGCGAGCGAGGCGACCGCACGACGGCGGCCGACCGGCATCGTCCGGCCGGTCGGGTTGTGGAAGGTCGGCGCGAGATAGACCAGCCTGGGCCGGTGGAGCCGGACGGCCTCCTCCAGCGCGGACGGCTCGACCCCGTCCCCGTCGCAGCCGACGGCGACCACCCGTGCGCCGGCGAGGGTGAAGCACTGCAAGGCGACCAGATAGGTGGGCTCTTCGACCAGCACCGTATCGCCCTGGGCCAGCAGCGCCGCGCAGGCAAGCGACAGTGCCTGCTGGGCGCCGGTGGTGATCAGCAGCGCGTCCGGCTCGGTGGCCAGTCCCTGCCGCGAGATGCGCTCGGCCAACACCGCGCGCAGCTGCGGATCGCCTTCGGTTGTCGAATACTGCAACGTCCGCTGGGGAGTTGCGAGCACTTTGGCGTAGGCCGCCGAAATACCTTGCGCGTCGAACAGATCGGGCGCGGGCATGCCACCGGCGAAGGAGATCACGCCCGGCCGCGAGGTGTGCGCGAGAATCTCACCGAGCGATGCCGCGAGGGCGCTCGCGGCATCGATGCGGGCTCCTGGTTCCGCAGAGTTCACGTGCCTTGTGCCTGACATCGCCCTCCTGCCGCACCGGCGCTGCGGAACTCCGCCGACTTCCCTGTGTTGACACAGCACCCTATGCCCCGCCGAGTCGTCAGGAACAGGGTTTTCCGGACGGCTGCTGTGAGTTACGCTCCCAGGCGGCCGCGACCCGGAGCCGCGTATCGGCCGGATCGACGACCGTCAGACGCAATACAGCGTCACACCCGGCAAGCGGCAGGCGGAAATCACTTCTCGCTTCGCCGACGAAAGCGCTGGACCCCGGCTCGGATCATGGCTGGAGGAATCCGTATGCAACCGTCCACAGAGTCCCCTTGGTTTCCGGCAGAAGCCATGAACGGCACTCCCGAACTGCTTCTGTTCTGTC
Source organism: Streptomyces sp. NPDC031426 (assembly GCF_055581585.1). Classification (NCBI taxonomy): domain Bacteria; kingdom Bacillati; phylum Actinomycetota; class Actinomycetes; order Kitasatosporales; family Streptomycetaceae; genus Streptomyces; species Streptomyces sp. NPDC031426. The sequence continues at coordinate 389,070 of NZ_JBVIJE010000002.1, read as the reverse complement.
TGCACCACGCGGGCGCGGGAGCTTCGGCCTACCGGAACTGGCAGAAGCTCATCGGAAGGCGCATCGAGGTCGTACCGGTACAGCTGCCGGGACGCGAAGGACGGTTCACGGAGCCTGCGGAGCCGTCGATCACAAGGCTGGCCGAGCGGCTGCAGGAGCCGCTGTTCCAAAGGGCCGGAGGCACCCCGTTCGCCCTGTTCGGGCACAGCATGGGTGCGGTGCTGGCGTACGAACTGAGCCACCGGCTGACCCGGGCCGGCAGGCCCCCCGCCCATCTGACCGTGTCGGCCTACGCTCCCCCGCACGTCCGCGTGCCCACCCACGTCCACACGCTCTCCGACCAGGAGTTCCTGGATCACGTCGCCGGTCTGGAGGGCACCGTTCCCGCCGTACTGGAAAGTCCCGAACTGCTGGATCTGCTGCTGCCCGTGCTCCGGGTGGACTTCGCGGCCTGCGACAGCTACGCGTACGCCGAACGCGGTCGGCTCGGCGTCCCGCTGACCGCGTTCGGCGGCGACAGCGATCCGGGCGTGAGTGTGCCGATGCTGGAGCGGTGGGCGGAGCTCACCAGCGGGCCGGTCGGAATCGAAGTCTTCCCCGGCGGGCACTTCTACCTCCTGGACCAGCTCGAGGCCGTACTCGACGTCCTCACCGGGAAGCTCGGCATTCCCCGGGAGTAGCCAGGCGCCCGACGCATCGCACCCCGCGCCCCAACTTTCACAAGCCCTCTACATCTCCCGGTCAAAAGATTCCGGCTCTCTTTTTCAGGCCACCGGTCAGCTGTTTTCAGACATCAGCGACAAGGATTCGGCCAATATTCACCACCGTCGACGAGTTGTCCGAAATAAATGGTGCGCCGTAGAAGCACCAAGAAAGGTTCAAGATGCAAGCACGTCTCTTTCACCCTGTTGACACGACGCCCACCGACAGCGGAAGCTGCTGTGAGCCATGCCTGACACCAGATGTCCGGACTGAGTATCACAAATGCCGGAGGTGGCTCCAATTTCCTTACCAAAAGGCATATCTGAAATAACCCTGCGAAATGTAGTCAAGGCCCTCAGAGCAGCAGAACCGGAAGACGTTTCCGCAGCCGACGTGTCGAAGGACACGGGAATGAGCACCGTGACCGCTCGGCGGTATCTCAGGTTCCTTGCCCGGGTCGGTGTGGCCGAGGTTGCCCACCGCTACGGCCGAGTCGGGGCGCCTGAGCGGCTGTATCGGCTGCGGGAAGCTCTCGCTCGCCAAAGACTGCCGACCCTCGTCCACCACCCGTCGCACCGCTCATCGCCGGTGCCGGTGGGGCAGAGTCCCTCCCTTCGGTTCCACGGTCCTTCCGCAGAGGCGACAACCACAGAATCACGGCGACCGACGGCAGAAGCCAGGCGAACAGGAGGACAGTAGGACGCAGACCCAGCGCTGTGCCAAGGGCCCCACCCACGACACCCGCGAGCGGCCGCAGCCCCCATTGCAGCCAACTGGCCGTGGCGTTCAGCCGGCCCAGCATGCCCGGCGGACACGACGCCATGCGGTAGGACCGCTGGGCGATGTTGTAGGTGAGAGCTGAGGCGAGCGTCACGGTGAACCCGATGGTCACCATGATCTGTCCGTGGACACCCGGGAGCACGTACCCGGCGACGATCTGCCCCGGGGCGAAGGGCACCGGGCTGAAGAGCAGCACCCGGACGAGTCCGTACCGCCTGATCAGCGGTTTGGCGATCAGACTGCCGATCACACCCCCGACCGCGCTGATTCCTCCGACAAGACCGACGGTCTGCGCGGACCAGCCGAGATCACGGACCGCGTACAGAACCCAGACAGAACTGATGGCCGCGAGCAGGAAGTTGCCCAGGCTGTTCGAGATCGTTACGAAGGTCAGAATCCTGTCGGCCACGATGATCCGGAGCCCGGCGGACAGTTCCCGCCGGAACCCTCGGTCGCTCGCGGGTTTCTGCGCGGGCCGCGGCTCCCGGAACCGGACCAGCAGCAGACCGCCCGCGCTCACCAGATAGGACACCGCGTCGGCGGTCACAGCGGTGGCCGCGCCCACGAGAGCCACGAGGAAGCCCGCGGAACTCGGTCCGATCACGCCGGCCGCCGCCGACGCGGTGCTGACCTTTCCGTTGGCGTCGACGAGTTGTGACTTCGTCAGGAGAATTCCGGGAAAACTCAGGTACGCACTGTTGAACAGCACCGCCAGAGTTCCGGACACCAGCGCCACCGCGTAGAGCTGGACCAGCGAGAGGGCGCCCAGTGCGCCCGCCACCGGCACCGTGCACAGAACGGCGAACCGCGCCACATCGCACCAGAGCATCACCTCTCTCTTGCGGGAGCGGTCGACGATCACTCCCGCCGGCAGGGAGAAGAGCAGCCATGGCAGGGTGCTGAAAGAAGTCAGCAACGCGACTTGAAACGTCGAGGCGTGCAAGGTGAGGGTGGCGAGCAACGGCAGGGCCAGCACGGTGACCTGAGCACCGATCAGACTGACGGACTGGCCGCCCCACAGGAGCATGAAGTCCCGGTGACGCCAGAGGGAGCCGACCGACTCAGTTTCGTTCATGGAACCGTTCCGTCCGAGGGTCTCTCCGGGCGACAGGCCGACGGATGGTCCTCCGCGCGCTGCTCGGCCGGCTGGCGGGATGAGGTCCGAGTCAGGTTACCCCGTCGGAGTCCAGTGCCCCGCCCCTCAGCTCCTCCGCGAGGAGCTGGGAGACCTTGGGGCGGTTGAGGTAGTAGGCGGTTCGAATACGGCGCGCTGAAGCGGCGTCAGCTCGTCGGCGAAGTCCTCGTACTCGCCGTGGGCCTCCATCCGCTGTATCCCCGCCGTGCAGCCGGAACCCCTCCGTTCCGCGCGTCATGATCGTGCCCTCCAGGGTGTCGAAGCGAAAGCCGTCTCCGATGAGTTCGAGCATCAGCTCCACTGTCAGACAACCATTGACGTCGAAAAGAAACTTCTGCTCTTCGGTCAGCATCACAAGCAGTCCTCGTCGTTCCCCGACATCCTTGATACGCGCCCGGACTCCGGAACACCACAGGGCATTACCAAGGCTTTGCGGTGTTGATTTCATTGCACGCAACGCACATAACCTTCGAAATATTGACCCGCCTTGTCCCTGAACGTACGTTCGGCGTGTCATTCCACTCGTATCCGAAGCCGCACCGTTGGAGGAGTCAAGTGGGGCCCGAATACCAGTGCACTCTTGACTGCCGGGAAACCGCGGCACTGCACGAACTGGCGGGCAAGGTCGCCGAACTCCTGCCCGGGGACCCGGATCGGGCCGGGGACGCACTGGACGAGGTACCGGCCGCACTGCGCCGGACCCTGACCGCCCTCACCCGACCCGACAGCACACGGCCCTACTGTCTCGTCGACGTGGCCGCACCGGAACCCCTCTCCACCCTGCCGCCCACGCCGACGGCCGACCGCCCCGCACCGGGGGGCCACTGGTCCGCGGGTCTGCTGCTCCTGGTCGCCGAGATCCTCGGCGACCTCGTCGGGTATGCGGACGAGAACGACGGCGCCCTGATCCATGAAGTCGCTCCGGAGCCCGGCATGGAGGAGTACATCCAGAACGTCGGCTCCTCGTCCCTGGGCCTGCACACCGAGAACGTCCACCACCCGCTCCGGCCGGACTTCGTCAGCCTGCTGTGCCTGCGCCAGGACCACGAGGACGTGGCCGCACTGCGGCTCTCGTCCGTGCGTGAAGCCGTACGGCACCTGCCGCCCGGGACGCTCGACGTCCTGCGCGAGCCGCTGTTCCACAGCCTGTACCCCACGTCGTTCGGGCTGGACGCCCAGGGCAGGCGGCCGGTCTCCGCCCCGCACGCAGTGCTGGCCGGCCCACGGGCCGCACCCACCATCCGCTACAACACCCACAACACCACCGGGGCGACGGAACGGGCCTCCGACGCGCTGGCCGCCTTGCGCACGGCGCTGGAGCAGGTCGCCCGGCGGATACGGCTTCGCGCCGGCCAACTCGCCGTTCTGGACAACCGTGTCGTCGTCCACGGCCGAACCGCGTTCACCCCCCGCTATGACGGCCGGGACCGCTGGCTGCGCCGGTGCTACGCGGTGCGCGGCCTGCCCGGCGGGCTGCCCGCACCGATGCCCCGGCCCCGGGTGATTCCCGCCCTGCCCTCGCTGTTGAGGTCGCCCGACGCTCCTGCGGCGGAGCACGGAACGACACGACGTCCGCGCCCGGAAGGAAGTGCCCGATGAACGAGACGGTCATCGACTGCGCGGACCTCGGGCCGCACGACCCGGCGGCCCTCGTGGCCGCGGCCGTCACGGTGGCGCACCGCATGACCACCGACGACAGCGTCCGGATCCGCTGCCGGATCACCGGGGCGTCCGGCACCCGGCACGGCGTCCTGTGCGCCGGGCTGTCCGATGATCCCTCCTTCGGCGCACTGGTCAAGTGGGCGGCGGCGGAGATCGAGGCGCTGAACTCCCGTGCTCCGCAGGCAGGTCCGGCCGTCGGGCAGCGGGCGGCACGCGGCGGGCCGGCCCGGCCGCAGCGCCGGGACGGCACCGGCCACGACGGATCCGACTCACCCGCCCTGGAAGTCGTGCTCACCGAGACGGCGGACGACGGCCTGCTGTCCGCCGAAGTCCGCACCGCCCCGGACGAGCCCGGATGGGCGGAACTGCTGCGTGCCGCCCTCACCGCCGGTGTCCGCGATCCAGCGGTGGCGCTGTCCGTGCTGGACCTTCTGCCGCCCGGCCCGGCGTCCCACGCAATGCCGGTACAGGGGACGGAGGTTCCGGCGGAACCGGCACGCGCCGTCCACGCATTCGTCGCCGACCAGGCCGCAGACCGCCCGGGAGCACCCGCCGTCACCTGCGGGGACGAGACGCTGACCTACGGCGACCTGTGGAGCCGGGCGGGCGCGGTGGCCGACACCCTCCGGGCCCAGGGCGTGGTCCCGCACGCGGTGGTCGGTGTCCTGCACCGGCGTTCCACCGATCTGATCGTCGCCCTGCTCGGCATCCTGCGCGCCGGCGCGGCCTACCTGGCGCTCGACCCGGAGGACCCGCCGGCCCGGCACGGCGAACTCCTCGCCGCGGCCCGCAGCCGTCATGTGGTCGTACAGGCCGGGCTGGGCGACCTGCTGCCCCCGGAGCAGTCGGCGATCGAGGTGGCCTCCTGCCGCCCGCGCGGCGCCGATGGCCGGGCGGACGCCCCGGCCCCGCACCGGGACGCGACGCTGCCGCCGGACGCGCTCGCCTACGTCAGCTTCACGTCGGGATCCACCGGCCGGCCCAAGGGGGTGGGCGTGCCGCACCGGGCCGTGTCCCGCTTGCTGCGCGGACCGAACTGGATGGAGATCAGGCCGGACGACGTGTTCCTGGAACTCTCACCGGTGGCGTTCGACGCGTCGACCATCGAGATCTGGGCGCCGCTGATGAACGGTGCCCGTCTGGTGGTGCTGCCGGGACCGCCAACCGTCGTCGAACGGATCCGGCCCGTCGTGGAACGCGAGGGCGTCACGGTCCTGCTGCTGACGACAGGGCTGTTCAACCATCTGGTGACGGAGGAACCCGGCCTGTTCGGCGCCGTGCGACACGTCCTGACCGGCGGTGAGACGGCCTCCCCGGCCCATGTCCGGCGCCTGTTGACCGAGTTTCCCGCCCTCACCTTCACGAACGGATACGGCCCGACGGAGAACACGTCGTTCACCACCTGCTGGACGACCACGGGAGTTCTCCCGGAGGGCCCGCGGGTACCGATCGGAAGCCCGGTGCGCGGTACTCGGGTCGTCGTTCTCGACCCGGCGCTGCGTCCCGTGCCACCCGGGGTCGTCGGCGAACTCTACGCCGGTGGGGAAGGGCTGGCGCACGGCTACCTCGGGCAGCCGACCGCCACCGCCGAGCGCTTCGTGGCCGACCCCTTCGCCACGCAGCCCGGTCGGCGCCTGTACCGCACGGGCGATCTGGTGCGCCGGCTTCCCGACGGCACGCTGGAGTTCGTCGGGCGGGCGGACCACCAGGTCAAGGTGCACGGCTTCCGGGTGGAACCGGCACATGTCGAGGCCCACCTGATCGGCCGGCCCCAGGTCAAGGAGGCCGTGGTCGTCGCCCAGCGGGACGGCTCGGGCAGCCAACGACTGCTCGCCTACGTCGTCCCACGCCACGATGGGGCGGACACCGCGTCCACCGGACATGACGGTGCGGCCGGTCTCGGTGCCCGGCTGCGCGAGGCGCTGGCGGCGGAACTTCCGCCACACATGGTGCCGTGGGCCATCATGGTCCGCGACGACCTGCCGCTGAACCGCAACGGCAAGGTGGACCGCCGGGCGCTGCCCGCGCTCGTCCGATCGCCGCGGGCCCTCGCCGTGGACCTCGTGCTGCCGCGCACCGCTCTGGAGGCACAGCTCGCCGCCATCTGGTCCGAGGTGCTGGACGTGGAACCGGTGGGCGTGGAGGACGACTTCTTCGACCTCGGCGGCCACTCACTGCTCGCCGCACGGCTCCTCAACGCGCTGGAACGCCGGCTGAACGTCAGCGTCCCGGCACGGGCGCTGTACGAGGGGCGGACCGTCACCCATCTGGCCCGTGCCCTGTCCGGCTCGCTCGACGCCCCACCCGGCGGCACCGCGCAACCGGAGACGCTGTGAGACAGGCTCGTCCGACCGAGCACGAACCAGGAGAACCCTGTGCACCGAATAGTGCTGGGCGGCATCGGGGCCGACGCCCACTCCGTAGGACTGTTCGTTCTCCGGCACGCCCTGGCGGAGAGCGGCTACCAGGTGATCGACCTGCGCACCCAGAACGAACTGCGCGACTTCTTCGAGGCGGCGCGCACCGCCGACGTGGTGATGATCTCCAGCATGGACGGGCACAGCCGCTTCTACACGCGTGAGTTCCGCGAGCTCTGCAAGGAGTACGGCCCGCTCGACGCCCACTGGTACATCGGCGGCAACCTGTCCGTGTCGTCCTCCCGGGACGATGTCGTGCGCCACTTCCTCGAACTGGGCTTCCGCCGGGTGTTTCCCGGCTATGCCGACCTGCGCCAGGTACTGCGGTACCTGGCACAGGACCTCGCGGGGCGGCGGCCCGCCCTGTCCGCCGTCCACGAAGAGACGGCCCCGGCGGGACGGCCCCGCAGTCTGGTCATGCCCGAGGACCAGCGGATGGAGGACGAGCACTTCCGGGTCGTCCGGAAGGAGGTGCTGCAGCACTGGCGCACCGGACGGGCGGCCGCCGAACTCGACGCCAACGCCGAGTTCGTCGCGGGCCGGCCGTCGCTCGCGGCCGCTCAGTTACGGGCCCGGCACACCGGGCGACCCCTGCTGCAACCCCGGTGCGGCGTGGCCGACGCGGTCGGTCAGGCACGCCTGTTCACCGCACTGCACCGGGCCGGCGCGCACGTGCTGTCGTACCAGGTGGACTCCCTGTCCCGGAACAACGACTATCCCGGCGCCGAGGAGGGCCTGCGTGCCAGCTCCCCGGCCCGGTCCGTGCTCAACGGCTTCCCGGTCGTGAACCACGGCGTCCACGCCCTGCGGCAGTTGGGGGCCCGGCTCCCCACTCCGCTGCAGACCCGGCACAGCACCCGGGACCCCCGGCTGCTCGGCGAGATCTCCTACGCCGGAGGCGTCACCGCGTTCGAGGGCGGCGCCATCACCTACAACCTGCCCTACTACAAGGACTATCCGCTGGAGGAGTCGATCCCCGCCTGGCAGTACGTCGACCGGCTCACCGGACTGTACGCGGAACGCTACGGCATCATCCTGGACCGGGAGTTCTTCGGCGTTCTGACCGCGACGCTGCTGCCGCCGTGCCTGGCGATCGTCACCTGCCTGCTGGAAATGCTGATGGCCGTCGCGCAAGGGGTCCACTCGGTGAGTCTCGGCTATGCCGAGCAGGGCTGCCGGTCCCAGGACGTCGCCGCCATCCAGGTCATGGACGAGATGGCCCACGAGCTGGTCGGCCACGCACGGCACGGGGTACTGATCACGACCGTCTTCCACCAGTACATGGCCGCGTTCCCGGAGACCAGGCGCAAGGCGCTCCTGCTGCTCCGCGGATCGGCACGCACGGCGGGTCTCTCCGGATGCGGCCGCGTCCTGCTCAAGACCACCGCCGAGGCATGGGGAATCCCGACCGTCGAGGAGAACGCCGAGGCCATCCGCGAGGCTCAGCGCTCGATCGCCTCCGCCACGCCGGCCGACCTCGACCACAAGGCCGTCGACGAGGAGAAGCGGCTGCTGCGTGCCGAGTGCGAGCATCTGCTGAACGCGGTGCTGGAATGCGGGGGCGGCAGCGTCACCCGGGGCGTCGTCCGGGCATTCCGGCTGGGCCTGCTCGACATACCGTTCGCGCCGAGCGTGCACAATCGCGGCGAGGTACTCGGCATCCGGGACTCCGGCGGTGCGGTACGGCTGCTCGCCCCGGGACGGCTTCCGCTGCCCGCGGACATACGGGCATTCCACCACGACCGGATCCAGGAACGCCTTTCCAAGGACCGCGTCCAGAACGGCAGAACCGCCGCCGAGGTGGCCGCCTCCGACATCCGCCGGGTCATCCAGGGGAATTTCGACGAGTGGCCCCTGTCGTGAGCCGCCGCCGTGAGCGCAATCGACCACAACAACCCTAACGAGCAGTACGGTCACGATCTGGGTTCACGGTTCCCGCGCGGATAGCATCGGGCGTGGTCCCGATATCCGAGCCGAAGTCCGGCGCGGCAGTCCATGCCCGATCTGCCGCCGACATTCCATCCGCTTCTCGAAATGCTCCGGGAGTTCACGGCATGCCTGGCCCCGATCGGACATCGCTTTCCCTGTCGGCAGCGCAGCGCGAGGTCTGGCTGGCCCAGAAACTCGACCCCGACAATCCCGTTTTCAGCATCGGCAGTTACTTTCACATTCGCGGCTCCCTGGACCGGCGTGCCTTCGAGGCGGCACTGCGGCGGGCGGTCTCGGAAGCGGAGTGCCTCCACGTCCGCATCGACGAGGATGCCGAGGGCGGACTCCGGCAGACCGTGGAGGTCCGGGACGACTGGCCCCTGCCCATCCTCGACCTCGGCGCGGAGCCCGGAGCCCGGGAGCGCGCCGAGGCCTGGATGCACGAGGACCTCGCGCGGCCGGTCGACCCGGCCCGGGGTGACATGTTCGGCCACGCGTTGCTGAGGACCGGGCCCGACGAACACCTCTGGTACGTACGCGCGCACCACTCCGTGGTGGACGGCTACGGCCTGTTCCTGCTGGGGCAGCGGGTCGCCGAGCTGTACACCCGTGACGTCGAGGGCCGCAACCGGCGGGAGGCGTCGTTCCGCCCGTTGAGCGAGGTGGTCGCCGAGGACGAGGCCTACCGGCAGTCCCCGGAGTACGAGGGTGACCGGGCCTACTGGTGCGCCCGGTTCACCGAGCGCCCGGACATCGTGACCCCGGCCGTGCGCGTCGCCGACACATCCGCCCGCTTCCTGCGCACCACCGGACACCTCGACCGGGACCGGTTCGACCGCCTCGTCGACCTGTCCAAACAGGCCCGGGTCCGCTGGACGGCAACGGTGTCAGCGGCGGTGACCGTCTATCTCGGCAAGGTGATGGCCACCGACGACGTGAGCCTGGGGCTCACCGTGACCGGCAGGACCGGGACGGCCACCAGGACGACACCCTGCCAGGCGTCCAACGTCGTGCCCCTGCGGCTGGACGTCTCGCCCCGGGAATCCCTCTCCGCCCTGGCCCGCCGGGCATCGAGCGGTCTGATGGAGGCTCTGCAGGCGCAGCGTTTCCGCAGCGAGGAGCTCAGGCGCGAGCTCGGTCTGCGCGGCGACGAGCGGCTGTTCGGCTGGCACCTCAACCTCGTTCCCTTCGACTACGGGCTGTCCTTCGCGGGCAGCCGGGCCGAGCTGAACACCCTCACCCTGGGGGCCGTGGACGACCTCTACATCTACGTCTACAGCGGATTCGGCGGCGAGGGACTGCGGCTGGACTTCTTCGCCAACCCCGGCCGCTACACCGCCGGGGAACTCGACCGCCACCGGGCACGCCTGCTCCGGCTGCTCGCCGACATCATCGACGCGGGTACCCTCGACGTCCCGGTCGGCACGCTCGACGCGGCCGACGCCGACGAAAGGTCCCAACTGGTCGACGCCGGCTGGGGGTCGTCCCCCGCCCGGCCCGGCGCGCACACCACGACCGTGCTGGATCTCGTGGCCGAGCAGGCCCGCAAGGCCCCCCAGGCGCCGGCGGTCGCCGCGGGCAGCGAGCGGCTCACGTACGGTGAACTCCTCGGGCGTGCGAACCGGTTGGCCCGGCTGCTGCTCCGCAAGGGCATCGGGGTCGACGACGTGGTCGCGGTCGCCATGCCCAGGTCCCTCGACATGGTGGTCGCGGTGCTCGGAGTCCTCACGGCGGGCGCGGCCTACCTGCCCGTGGACCTCGACTACCCGCCGGACCGGGTGTCGTACATGCTGCGCGACTCCGACGTGCCCCTGCTGCTCACCACGGCCGGTGGTGACACCACCGGGGCGCTGGACGCCTCGTCGGCGCCTCGGCTCGTGCTCGACAGCCCCGAGGTCCGGGCACACCTGGCAGGCCTGCCGGACGAGGAGATCCGACCCGAGGAGCGCACCGGTCTCCTCCGGGCGCGCAACCTGGCCTACGTCATCTACACCTCCGGGTCCACCGGGCGGCCCAAGGGCGTCGCGGTGGAGCACCGGTCGGTGGCGAACTACGTGAGCCGCGCCACGATCGCCTATCCGAGCCTGGCCGACCGCGTGCTCCTGTATTCGTCGCTGTCCTTCGACATCACGCTCACCGCCCTGTTCGGCACGCTGGCCGCGGGCGGGGAACTCATCATCTCCAGTGTGGAGGAGTACGCCGACCACAGCGGCGCCGGCGGGAGCTACTCCTTCCTGAAGGCGACCCCCACGCACCTGGCGCTGCTGGACACCCTGCCCGATCTGTGCTCCCCGACCCAGGAATTCATCGTCGCGGGCGAGCCGCTCGTGGGGGAACTGCTGCGGGAATGGCGCCTGCGGCATCCCGGAGTCACCGTCATCAACCACTACGGGCCCTCCGAGGCCACCTGCGGCTGTGTGGACCACCGCATCCCTCCCGCGGCCGCGACGGCGCCCGGCCCCGTGCCGATCGGCACCCCGTTCGCCGGTGCGAGGCTGCACGTGCTCGACTCCGGTCTGCGGCCGGTGCCACGCGGTGTGGTGGGCGAGCTGTACATCGCGGGAGAGAACCTGGCACGCGGCTATCTGGGGCAACCGCGGCTCACCGCGGAACGGTTCGTCGCCGACCCGTTCGGCGGCCCGGGCGAGCGCATGTACCGGACCGGTGATTTGGTGCGTCAACGGGGCGACGGTGCACTGGAGTTCATCGGCCGCATCGACCACCAGGTCAAACTGCGGGGCTTCCGGGTCGAGCTGGGCGAGGTCCAGGCGGCGATCGCCGCTCATCCCGGCGTACGGCAGGTGATCGTCGTGGTGCGGGAGGACGAACCGGGCGACCGTCAGCTGGTGGCCTACGTGGAGACGGTGCCGGAGCGGCGCCCCACGGCAGCGGTGCTGCGCGACCATGTGTCGCGGGTGTTGCCCCGCTTCATGGTCCCCTCCCTGTTCGTGCTGCTCGACAGGCTCCCCACCACACCGAACGGGAAGATCGACCGGGCAGCGCTGACGGTGCCCGAGCGGCTGCCCGCGGTGGGCGGCGGCCGGGCTCCGCGCTCCCCGCAGGAGGCCACGCTGTGCCGGCTGTTCCGCGACGTCCTCGGGGTGGCGCAGGTCGGTGCGACGGACGACTTCTTCGCCCTCGGCGGGCACTCCCTGTCCGCGGTCAAGCTCGCGGCCCGCATCCGTGCCGCCACCGGCGCCGAGGTGTCCGTCCGGGAAGTCTTCGACCTCGCCACCCCGGAACTGCTGGCCGAACGGCTGGCCGCGGCCGACCGCACCGGGGCCGGCCCCTCCGCGGGCACCGGTACCGGCGGTGTCCCACTGTCCCTGCCCCAGCGCCGGCTGTGGTTCCTGAACCAGTCGGACATCCCCCGGTCCGTGTACAACATCCCCTACGTCGTCGCCCTCGACCCCACGACCGACGTGGCGGCCCTGACCGCCGCGCTGGGCGACGTGGTCGAACGGCACGAGATCCTCCGGACGGTCTTCCCGCAGACGCCCGACGGCGTGCACCAGGTCGTTCTCGACCCGGACAGCTCCCGTCCCGACGTGCCGGTCCTGGACGTGCGGGACGAGGACGCGGGCAGGGTGCTGGTGCAGGCCGCGCGCCGGCCCTTCGACCTCACGCAGGACACCCCGCTGCGGGCCCGGCTGCTGCGCACGCCGAGCGGCTACCGGCTGCTGGTCGTGCTGCATCACATCGCGGGCGACGGCTGGTCCTTCGCCCCCTTCGGACGTGATCTCGAACGGGCCTACGCCGCGCGGCGCGCCGGCAGGGCTCCGCGCTGGGCGCCGCTGCCCGTCCAGTACCGCGACTACGCGCTGTGGCAGCAGCGGTTCCTCGCCGGCGGAGCACAGGGCAATGCCCTGTTGTCCCGTCAGACGGCCTACTGGACCGAGCAGCTCGCCGGTCTGCCCGTCGAGTTGCCGCTGCCCACCGACCGGCCCAGGCCCGCCGTGGCGAGTCATCTCGGCGGCACCGTGCCGGTGCGCATTCCGCCGGATTTGCACGGCCGTCTGCGGGCCACGGCCACCGAGGCCGGCGCAACGCTGTTCATGGCCCTGCAGGCCGCGCTGGCCGTCCTGCTGATGAAGCTCGGGGCCGGCGAGGACATCCCGGTGGGCACCGGGGTGGCGGGCCGGACCGACGACGCCTGGGACGATCTGGTCGGGTTCTTCATCAACACGCTCGTCCTGCGCACCGACGTGGCGGGCAACCCGGACTTCCGCGAGCTGCTGGCGCGGGTCAGGGAGACCGATCTGGCGGCACTCGATCACCAGGACCTGCCCTTCGACCGGCTCGTGGAGGTCCTCAACCCGCCCCGGTCGCCGGCCCGGCATCCGCTGTTCCAGGTGTTGCTGATGCTGCGCAACACCCCTCGGTCGGATCTGCGGCTGCGCCTGGACGGGCGGGAGGCCGAGGGCGACGAGATCCCCATAGGCTTCGCGAAGTTCGACCTCACCGTGAGCCTGCGCGAATCCGTGTCCGAAGACGGCGTCTGCGACGGCGTCGAGGGATTCGTCGAATACGCGGCCGACCTGTTCGACGCCGCGTCGGCCGAGCGCCTGGTGCGGCTGTACCTCGTCGTGCTGGACGCGGTCACCGCCGATCCCGGCCGTCCCGTGGGCGAGATCGACCTGCTCACCGATGCCGAGCGTCGGCACACGTTGCAGACGCTGGGCCGTCGTGATCCGGTCACCCTCGACCGGAGCCCGCTGCCCGTCCTCTTCGAGCGCGAGGTGCTGCGTCACCCGGACACGGTGGCGGTGCAGGGCCACGGAGAGCTGCGGACCTTCGCCGAACTGGACGCGGACGCCAACCGCCTGGCCCGGGTGCTGCTCTCCCGGGGAGTCGGCCCGGAGCGGCGGGTGGCCCTCGCACTGCCCCGCTCCCGGCAGCTGGTCACCGCGGTGCTGGCCGTCCTGAAGACCGGGGCCGCGTATCTGCCCGTCGACCTGGACTACCCGGCGGCACGCATCCGCGCCATGCTCCAGGACGGCGAGCCGACCGTCGCCGTCACCACCGAGGCGCACCGGAGCCTGCTCGACGCCTCCGCCGCCGAGGTCCTCTGCCTGGACGCGGCGCCGGTAGCCGCCGAAGTGGAGCGTGCCGCGCCCCACGGCCTGGACGACGCGGAGCGCGGCGGACCGCTGGACCTGCTCGGCGCCGCGTGCCTGCTGTTCACCTCCGGATCCACCGGCAGGCCCAAGGGTGTACTGCTCACGCACCAGGGGACGGCCGATCTCGTGAGCGCCCAACGCGCGCTCTTCGACCTGACCGAGGACAGCCGGGTGCTGCAGTTCGGATCCACCAGCTTCGACGCGTTCCTGCTGGAGATCTGCATGTCCCTGCTCTCGGGCTGCCGCCTCGTGCTCGCCGAGCCCCGCGACCTGGTACCCGACCAGACGCTGGGCGGCACCGTGCGACGGTTCGGCATCACCCATGTCACCATGCCGCCGTCGGTGCTCGCCGCCGTGCCCGCCGGGGACCTGCCGAGCGGCCTGACCCTGGTGGTCGCCGGTGAACGCGTGCCCGGGTCCCTCGTACGGGACTGGTCCGCCGGCCGCCGCATGGTCAACCTCTACGGGCCGACCGAGGGATCGGTCATCACCAGTTGGGCGGGGCCGCTAGCCGGCACCACCGCCCCGCCGATCGGCTCGCCCCGCCCCGGCATCGGTCTGTACGTCCTGGACGCCTGGCTGCGTCCGGTGCCTCCCGGCGTTCCCGGCGAGCTGTACCTTGCCGGGGACGGCGTCGCCCGGGGATACGCCAACCGGCCGGCACTGACCGCGGAGCGCTTTGTCGCCGATCCGTTCACGGCCACCCGCGGGGCCCGGATGTACCGCACCGGCGACCTGGTGTCCTGGCGTCCCGACGGGCAGCTGGACTTCGTGGGCCGGGTCGACCACCAGGTGAAACTCCGCGGTTTCCGGATCGAGCTCGCCGAGGTGGAAGCCGCGCTGGCCGCCGTGCCCGGGGTGTCCGGTGCGGCGGCGGTGGTCCGGGAGGACGTTCCGGGTGAACGACGGCTGGTCGGCTACGTCCTCCCCGAGCCGGGCGGCGACTGTGCCGGTACGGACGTCCGGCGTCGGGTCGCCGAGGTCCTGCCCGGCTACATGGTCCCGGCGCGGGTGGTCGTGCTCGACCGGTTCCCGCTCAATCCCAACGGGAAGCTGGACCGTGCCGCGCTGCCGACGCCAGAGCGGGGCACGCCCCGGTCCCCGGCCAAGGGTTCACCGCTGGAACTGGCCGTCGCCCGGGTGTGGGGCGAGGTGCTCGGGGTGGACGAGATCGTCCCCACGGACGACTTCTTCAGGCTCGGGGGGCACTCCCTGCTCGCCGGCAAGGTCGTCAACCGGCTCCGCGACGAGTTCGACGTCAGCATCCCGCTCCGGGTCCTGTTCGAACATCCGACGGTCGCCGGGCTGGCACGCGAGATCGGTCTGCTGCTCACCGCCCATGCCCGGGACGAGGCGTGATGGCCGGCAACGGGCTGCTGTATCCCACGCAGGAGCGGCTGTGGCGCCTGGAACAACGGCAGCCGGGCCGGCAGGACTTCCTGGTGGCCGGGCTCTTACGGCTGACCGGCGACGTGGACGAGGCCGCCCTGCAGGACGCGGTGGAGACCGTGGTGGCCCGCCACGAGTCCCTCCGCACCGGATTCCGCTCCACCGCCGAGGGCCCGCGCCGTTTCGTCGTGGACCCGCCTCGCCGTGTGCTCGGCCTGTTCGACGTGCGCCGGGCGGCGTCACCGTACGAGCAGGCCCTGGACCTGGCCGAGGAGCACTGCCAGCGGCCCTTCGACCTCACGGACCCACCGCTCCTGCGGGCCGCGCTGGCCCGGTACGGAGACACGGAGCGGCTGTTGGCCCTGGCGATGCACCACATCGTCACCGACGGCTACTCCAGCGGCGTCGTCCTGCGGGAGATCGGCGCGCTCTACCGCAGGCGCATCGCCGGCGGGCCGGTCGAACTGCCTGCGCCCGTGGCCCAGTACGGCGAGTTCGTGGACCGCCAGTACGCCTGGTTGACGGGCGAGCAGGCCCGGCAGGATCTGTCGTACTGGCTCGGCGACCTGCGCGGCCACCGGCCTCTGCGGCTGACTCCGTCCGCCCGGGCCGTGCCCGCCGACGGACCGTGCGGGGACGCCTACAACCTCATCCTCCCGCAACCGCTGTCTGCGCGGACACGGCAGTTCGCCCTGGAGCACGGCTGCACGCCCTACCTCGTGCTGCTGGCCGTGATGTACCTCCTCGTGCACCTCTACACGGGGGAGAGCGACATCGCCCTCGGATCGGCCATGGCCAACCGCGGTCGCACCGAGTACGAGGACATGGTCGGGTATCTGCGGAACATCATCGTGCTGCGCGAGACCGTGCACGAGGACCGGCCGTTCACGGAGCTGCTCGCCGGGATCCGTGCCCATGTGCTGTCCGCGTACGACCATCAGGGCCTGCCGTTCGACCACGTGGTGCGTGCCTTGGCCGGTGACCGCGGACCGGACGGCGACGAGGACCTTTATCCGGACGTGCTGTTCTGCACGGACAACTCCGCGGCGGTGCGCTGGGACCTGCCCGGCGTCCGCGTGGAGCGGATCGACCGCCGGGCAGTGATCTCCAAGCGGGCGATGACCGTGTTCCTCCAGGAACGAGATCGCAACCTGACGCTGAGGTTCGTGCACCGGCCCGATGTCCTGAGCACCGAGGACGTGCACGCCCTGGGCGAGATCTGCCAGGCCCTGCTGCGGCGGATCCTCACCGAACCCGAAATCACCCTGAACGTACTGTCCGGGGAAGCCGAGCTGCCCACCTGGTGGCGCTTCCGGCCGGTACGGCAGAAAGGAGCCCATGCATGACCGTCACCCACGACACCCACGAGGCAGGACGCCGGCTCTCGACCGAGGTCGAGCACAGCGGAGCCGCCCCGGACATAGCCGCCGCCGCGGCGCTGCTGGAGATGGGCGACCGGCTCGGCGTGCTGGACGTGATCGCACCCGGGCGGACGTTCGACAGCGCCGAGGTGGCCGCGCGGGCGGACCTCCCCGAGGACGGAGCCGGACGGTATCTGGAAGCCCTGGAGTCCGCCGGTCTCATCGAGCCGACCCCGGCCGGCGGTTCGGTCTTCCGGGCGGTGCCGGACTTCGACGTCATCCTGCACCGGGCGGGGTACGTGTCCTGGACCATGAACGCCAACCGTCCGTTCATCGAGCACGCCCGGGAGTTCCTCACGGATCCGGTCGCGGCCGGCGAGACCTACGCGCGTGACGGCCGGCAGGTCGCCGTCAGCTCGCAGTGGATGGGGTCGCTCGCCTTCTATCCCGCGGCACTCGAAGTGATCTTCAATGCCAAACCCCAGCGGATCGCGGACCTCGGAGCCGGCACCTGCCGGCTGCTGATAGAGACGCTGGAGAGGTTCCCGGACGCCACCGGCGTCGGTCTGGACCTCAGCGGCGACGCCTGCGAGGCGGCCCGTGAGGCGGTCCGCACCGCCGGCATGGCCGAGCGGATCACGGTGGTCGAACGGTCCATCCAGTCGATCGCCGAGGATCCCGAACCGGTGGAGGGAGCCGACGTGATCCACGCGGGCTTCGTCTTCCACGACATGATGCCCGAGGAGGAGGCGGTGGCCGACAAGGTGCTCGCCAACTGCCGGGAGGCGCTGCAGCCGGGCGGCATCATGGCGATCACGGACGCGGTGCCGTACCTGCGCAACGACCGCGAGCGACGGTTCAGCGCGATCGTCACCTACTACCACCGGCAGTTCATGGGTCGAAGGCTGCTGTCCGTGGCCGAGTGGGAGGCGAAGCTGCGGCACGCGGGCTTCTCCCAGGTGGAGACCGTGGAACTCGGGTTCCCCACCGGCCGTCTCTTCGTGGCGCGGCGCTGATGAACGGTCCGGAGGCTCACGGCTCGCCGGTGGCCGGCGGCTCCGCCTGGTGGTTCGCCACCCCCTGCGGGGACGGGTCCGCCGGCACCGCGGACGTGTCGCTGTTCTGTCTGCCGCACGCGGGGGCGGGCCCCATCGTCTTCCGGGAATGGAGCACGCTGCTCGATCCGCGCATCGACGTGGTTCCGGTGCAGTACCCCGGACGGCCACCGCGGCTGTCCGAGCCCCCGGAGACATCCCTGAAGCGGCTGGCTCAGCGGCTGGCCGGCCCGGTCGCGGAACGGGCCGGCGAGGGGCCGTACGCACTCTTCGGGCACAGCATGGGCGCGCTCGTGGCCTACGAAGTGGCCTGCCTGCTGACCCGTCTGGGGCAGCCGCCCGTACGGCTGCTGGTGTCGGGGCAGACCGCCCCGCACCTGTACCGGCCCACGCGGGTGCACGCACTGTCCGACGAGGGGCTGGTCGACCACATCAGCAGGCTGCAGGGCACGCCGGAGGACGTGCTCGCCAATCCGTCCCTCCTGGAGCTGCTGCTGCCCGTGCTGCGTGCCGACTTCGCCCTGTGCGAGAGCTACGGATACGAGGAGATGCCCCCTCTCACGGCCGACGTCACCGTCCTCGGCGGCACGGACGACCCGGGTGTCGAGCCTGGGCTGCTCGACCGCTGGGGCGATCTGACCGGCGGTGCCTGCGACGTCCGGGTCCTCCCCGGCGGGCACTTCTACCTCTTCGACCAGCTGCCGACCGTCATGGACCTGATCGAGTCCGCCGTCCGCCCGGCAGGCGGGCGGGCACCGGGCGCCGACCGGGAGCGGACCGGGCCGGGTGCGGGCGCCGAGACCGTCGTGGACCGATATGGACGAGGGAGGGTGCGCTGATGCGGTCCGATGCCGCCACGGCGACCGAAGTCCCCGATCTCTCCGACCCCTTGCTGTACGAGAGCGGAGAGGCATTCGCAGTGTGGCGCCGCCTGCGCGCCGAGCGTCCGGTGTGCCGGGTCGTCCGTGCGGAGGGCGCACCGTTCTGGGCGGTGCTCTCGTACGACCTCGTTGCGCGGGTGCTGTCCCAGCCGGCCGTCTTCTCCTCCACGGGCGGCATGCGCCTCGACGCGGACGAGATGGCGACGGCCGCCGGTGCGGGCAAGATGATGGTGATCTCCGACCCGCCGCGGCACGGCAAGATTCGGCGCATCATGAGCAGCGCGTTCACCCCGCGCACGGTCCGCAGGCTGGAGCGGAACATGCGCACCACGGTGACCGGTCTTCTTCGGGACGCGCTGGCGAGCGAGGTCTGCGAGTTCACCGAGGTCGCGGCGCGGCTGCCGCTGTCGGTCATCTGCGATCTGCTGGGCGTGCCGCGCGCGGACTGGGACTTCATGCTGAGCCGGACGATGACCGCCTTCGGCGTGGGCGACCGTGCCGGTGCCACCGACGCGGCCGCCGCCGCAGTGGCGCACACGGAACTGTTCCAGTACTACGACGAGTTGATGCGCGAGCGGCGCCGCTCCCCCAGGGACGACATCATCAGCGCCCTGGTGCACGGGACGATCGACGGTGAGCCGCTGACCAGCACGGAAGTGGTCCTGAACTGCAACGGCCTGATCTCCGGGGGCAACGAGACGACCAGACACGCCACGCTGGGGGGTCTCCTCGCCTTCATCCAGAACCCGGACCAGTGGACGCTGCTGCGGGAACGGCCGGAGCTGCTGCCCGGTGCCGTGCAGGAAGTGCTGCGCCACACCTCGCCGGCGATGCACCTGCTGCGCACGGCGACGCAGGACACGCAGATCGGCGGCGAACACATTCGTGCCGGTGACCGCATCACCCTGTGGCTGGCCTCGGCCAATCGGGACGAACGCGTCTTCGCCGACCCCGACACCTTCGACATCACCCGCTCGCCCAACAGGCATCTGACGTTCGCCCACGGGCCGCACCACTGCATCGGCGCCACCTTGGCCGCCACCGAGCTCACCATCATGTTCGACGAGCTGATACGCCGGGTCGAACGAGCGGAACTGGCCGGTCCGGTCCGCCGGATGAGGTCCAACCTCATCGGCGGACTGGAGTCCCTGCCCGTCTCGCTGACACCCGCGAACGGCTCGCGCACGACGGAAGGACGGACATGACCAACCCCTTCGACGACCCCGACGGCAGCTACCTCGTCCTCGTCAACGACGAGGGACAGCACTCCCTGTGGCCCTCCTTCACAGCGGTGCCGGACGGGTGGCGCGTCGCCCACCCGGAGGCCTCCCGGCAGGACTGTCTGGACTATGTGGAGCGGCACTGGACGGATCTGCGGCCCAGGAGCCTGGTCGAGGCGATGACCGGCTCAGAGACCGCATGACCCGCGTGGGGCGTCCGGATCCCACGGCGGGTGCCTCGCAACCGGACGGGACGGCGGGGGACGGCCCCGCCGTCCGTGTGGAGGTGTCCGAGGGAGTCGCCCTGCTCTCGCTGGACCGGCCGGAGTCCGGGAACGCGCTGACCCCCGCCGTGCTGCACGAGCTGGCGACCGCCGTGTCCGGGCTGCGCGACGACCCCGGGGTGCGCGTGGTGGTGCTCACCGGCGCCGGACGAGACTTCTGCCTCGGCGGCTCGCTCGACGAACTGGAGCGACTGGCCGGAGACGTCCGTGCTGGTGACGGCCGGGCCGACGAGCCGGCACTCGCACCCGTACGGGCCCTGGCCGAGGTCGTCCTCGGCCTGGCCACGCTGGAGTGTCCGGTGATCGCGGCGGTGAACGGTCAGGCGGCCGGCGCCGGGTTCTCCCTGGCGCTGGCCTGCGACATGCGAATCGCCTCGGAGAAGACCGTCTTCCATTTCGCGTACGGCATGCTGGGATGTTCTCCGGACGGTGCGATGTCCTGGTTTCTGCCACGCGTCGTCGGCCCGTCGCACGCGCTGACCCTGCTGCTGGAGCAGCCGGTGCTGCGCGCCGCCGCCGCGCTCCGGATCGGCCTGGTCTCAGCCGTGGTCCCATCCGACGACCTGGTGTCCGTGGCACTGCGCCGGGCGCGGGCCCTGGCGCGGTCGGCTCCGCACTCCGTGCGCACCGCCAAGCGCCTGGTGGGTCAGGGCTCGCTGTCGCTGGCGGATCACCTGCGACTGGAACACGACTATTTCGTCCGGGGACTCATGACCGAAGATGTGCAACGCGGACTGAACGCGCGGAAGTCGGGGAACTGGCCGGAATTCCACGGAAACTGACGGTGTAAGGTGAAGCTCATGCGTCGACTGCTCTATCGGCTCTACGAAAGCCGACTTCAGCACCAGTTGATGAAAAGGTCAATGCCCCGCCATGTCGCCATCATCATGGACGGAAACCGACGATGGGCGCGACGCGCGGGCCTGGGGAACACGAGCCTCGGCCATCAGCACGGCGCCGAGCACGTCGAAGAGGTCCTCAGCTGGTGCGCCGCGGCGGGAATCAAGCATGTGACCATCTTCGCCGCCTCGACCGAGAACCTCAGCAACCGCTCGTCGTCCGAAATGGACTTCCTCATGGGCGTGATCGAGCGGGTCGTCGAGGAGCACCTCACACAGCCGTCCAGCCTGTGGCGCATGCACATCGCGGGCAACCTGGACCTGATCCGCGACTCCACGGCGCGCACCCTCAAGTCGGCCGAGGAGACAACCAGCGGCTACGACACCGACCACCATCTCACGGTCGCCATCGGCTACGGCGGCAGGCAGGAACTGATCGACGCCTTCCGTGCCTGGATCGACGCCGAGGTCGCGGCGGGCACTCCTGTTGCGGAGCTGTCCGACAAGCTCACCGCCGACGGCATCGCCGCGCATCTGTACACGAGCGGCCAGCCCGACCCGGACCTGGTCATCCGTACGAGCGGCGAGCAGCGGCTGTCCGGGTTCCTGCTGTGGCAGACGGCGTACGCGGAGCTGTACTTCTGCGACGTCTACTGGCCGGCCTTCCGGCGCGTCGACTTTCTGCGCGCCCTTCGGGCCTACGCGGCGCGCCAACGGCGTTACGGCGCCTGACCCGGCGGCGTGTGCCGGCACCCTTTCCAGTCGAGCAGGGCGGCGGCCCAGGTCAGCCCGGCCCCGAAGGCGGCCATGCTCACCCGGGTGCCCCGCGGCAGCCGCCCGTCCAGCTGCGCACGGTGCAGCGACAGCGGGATGGAGGACGCCGACGTGTTGCCGAACGCTCCGACGTACACCACGGTGCGCTCCGCGGGGAACTCCAGCCGGCGGAGCACGGACTTGATGATGCGCGCGTTGGCCTGGTGCGGCACGAACAGGTCGATGTCCTCCAGCGCCGCTCCCCGGAGCGCGCAGACCCGGCGCGCGCTGTCGGCCATGGCGTCGACGGCCCGCTCGTAGACTTCGGCGCCCTCCATGTGCACGGTGTGCCGCTCCCTGTCGACGTACAGGATGTCGCCCAGCGAGCCGTCGGCGCCGAGCACGACGGCGGGAGCGCACGTGGCACAGCAGCGCCCGGCATCAGCCGCCCTGACGACCACCGCACCGGCCGCGTCCCCGAACAGCGGGGCGGTGAACCGGTCGTCCGGGTCGATGATCCGCGAGGCCGCGTCGGCACCGCACACCAGCACGCACCGTCGCCGGCCGGAGTCGATCTGCGCCACCGCCTGGTCCAGCGCGTACAGGAAGCCGGTGCACGCGGCGTTGAGGTCGACCGCGGGCACGTCCCGCAGACCGAGACCGCAGGCCAGCTCGGGTGCCAGGCCGGGCGACACCCGGTCGGAGGTGGCGGTCGCCGCGATGACCAGATCGATGTCCTCCGGCGCGCAGTCCGCGTCGACGAGCGCAAGGGTGCTCGCCTCGACCGCCAGCCCGGTCAGTCCTTCGCCCGGCCCGAGCCAGCGCCGTTCCTCGATTCCCGTCCGGCTCGTGATCCACTGGTCGGAGATGCCGAGATGCGCGAAGTGGGAGTTGCGGATCACCCGCGCCGGCCGTGCGGCACCGACACCACTGACCACCGCGACCACCTCGCGCCCCCCGTTCAGGAGCCACACCGGCGGTACAACCGCTCGGGCGCCCCGACCTTGCCGTAGCGGCAGGACACCTCGGCCCTGCCGACGGACGCGAGGAAGCGCAGATAGCGGCGGGCCGTGACGGTGCTCATCCCCGTGCTCTGCGCGACATCCGTGGCGGACACCTCCTCACGGGACGGGTCCTCCAACTCGCTGATCACCAGGCTCAGCGTGATCTCCGAAATGCCCTTCGGGGGCGCCCCTGTACTCACGTGCGATCCTCCGTACACGACTCCAGTCGATTTCACCAATTCAGAACGATCTTTCCGCCGACGTCGCCCTCGGCCAGCAGGCGGAATCCTTCGGCGCCGCACTCGGCGGGAAATTCCCGGTATATGTGGGGCCGCAGGTCGTGGGCCACCATGAACGACAACAGGCTGCGCAATTCCGCCATGGTTCCGCACATGACGCCGAGCACCCGCAGTTCGTTCCAGAAGATCCGGGTCAGGTGCGCCGGCGGCAGCGCCCCGGTCGTCGCCCCCGCCACCACGACGCAGCCACCTGCCCGCACCGAACGCAGGCTGTGCGCCCAGGTGTCCCGGCCCACACTCTCCATCACCGCGTCCACCGGCTCGGGCAGCGGCGCGCCCGGGACGAACACCCGGTCCGCGCCCAGTTCCCGCGCGAGATCACGCTTCCACCGGGTACGGGACGTGGCCCACATGCGCAGTCCGGCCGCCCGTCCCAGCTGGATGAGAGCGGTGGACAGGCCTCCCCCGCTGCCCTGCACCAGCACCGTCTGGCCGGGGAGCAGCGCGCCTCGGGTGAACAGCATCCGGTACGCCGTCAGCCAGGTGCCGGTGATCGCGCCCGCCTCGGCGAAGCTCAGCTGGGGCGGCTTGGCGATCAGCGTGTGCCGGGGCACGGCGACCCGCTCCGCGAAGGTCCCCGGCCGGCCCTCGCCGAGCATCGTCCAGGCCGGATCGCGCACAGGGCACTCCAGGAACTCACGGCCGTAGACCATGCCGTGCACGATGACGTGACGGCCGGTGTCGTCCGTTCCGGCGCACTCCACCCCGAGGGTCAGCGGGTACTTGTGGGACGGCAGACCCGATCCGCGCAGGGTCCACAGGTCGTGGTGGTTGAGGCCGGCCGCCCGGACCTCGACCACCGCCCAGTCCCCGTCGGGCAGTTCGGGCTCGGGGCGCTCGCCGAAGCGCAGCGCGGCCAGCGGGTCGTCGGGGCGGGGTCGCTCGGCGTAGACCGCCTTCATGGGCAGCTCCTGTGCGGCTGGGGGCCGGGCATGGGGTCGGCCACTTGCCGGGGAGGCCGGCCGGGCCGGTGACGGCTCAGTCAGGTGGCCGGTAGGCCTGTGTGATGCGGGCGGCGACCTCCGGTAGCGCGAAGGTCACCGCCTGCATCCGCAGTTCGGGGCCGAGCACCTCGTCCGTCGCACTGCGGAGCCGCGTGCTCAGATGCTGCTTGAGCAGACGCAGGCTCGGCAGCGGCGCCCGGGCGGTGCGCACGGCCAGCTCGCGGGCCGCGCTCTCCACGAGGTCGTGCGCCACGACCTGGTAGGGCACGCCCCGTCGGCGCAGCTCCGCCCCGCGGAAGGAGCGGCCGGTGAGCAGCATCTCGGTGCCGAGCACCGCACCGAACCGTGCCGGGAGCAGAGCCGTGGCTCCCACTCCGGGAGTGAAGCCGTAGGCCATGAAGTTGGCGGCGTACACGGACCGCTCCGACAGCACCGCGAGGTCCGCGTAGAGCCCGAGCAGCAGCCCGCCGCCGATCGCGTGGCCGCGGATCGCCGCCACGACGGGGACGGGGCAGTTCAGCGGCGCGGTGATGCACTCCTCCGCCTCGAGGACGGACCGCCCCTGGTGGAAGCCCAGCAGTTCGTCCTGCGTGCCGCCGGCGCAGAACACCTCGGGTTCTCCGCTCAACAGGACGGCCCGCGTGGCGGGATGTGCCGCCGCCTCACGCAGGGCCGCCGGGAGCTCGGCGCACAGCCGGGGGGTGATGCGGTTCCGCTCGGCCCGGTCGCAGATGCGCACGCGCGCGACGGGCCGGCCCACCGTCACGCGGACGGGAGAGTCGCTGCTGGTCGGAGCGACGGACATACGGCTTCCCCCTTCACCGCGTCGGACCGCCGGGCATCCGGATCACCCGGTCCGATCACAGTCTTGCGGAGAGCGCCGACACTGTGACGACAAGATCGACTGCGGAGACGGGCGCCCGGTACGGCGTCGGCGTTGTGTCGGCAAGGTGTCGGTGGCCCGCCCCGATACTCGTTGCCGAGCCGCCTGCCGGGAGCAGAGCGGCCGGTCCGGCCCCTCGACGATCGGGAAGGGACTGTGTGTTGACCATGTTCCGCGAGCCAGACGGGCCCGCCGAGGAGGCCGACCGCCAGGCCGGTGAGCCCGTTGCCCTGGTGGGGATGGCGTGCCGGGTCTCCGGAGCCGACGACCTCCTCGAGTTCGCCGGCCTGCTCGACCGGGGCGAGGTCCGGTTCGGGCCGGTCCCCGAGGACCGGTTTCCCGGGCTGGACGTCTCGGCGCTGAAGATGACCGACAAGCCCCTGCTGCGGGCCGCCCTGCTGCACCGGATCGACGAGTTCGACGCGGCGTTCTTCGGCATCCGCAACCGTATGGCGATGGCCATGGATCCGGCCCAGCGCCTGCTGCTCGAACTGACCTGGCAGGCGCTGGAACACGCGGCGATCGCGCCGGACCGGCTGGCCGGCGGTGACACCGGCGTCTATGTCGCGGTGGGCGGGTACGACTTCCGGGAGCGGGTCGCGGCGGCCGGCATACGGGACGGGTACACCGGCGTGGGCAACCTGCTCTCGTTCAACGCGAACCGCATCTCGCAGCACCTCGATCTGCGCGGCCCGAGCATCACGGTGGACACGGCGTGCGCCGGCGGTCTGACGGCGGTCGCGCTCGCGGTGTCCGAACTGCGCGCCGGGGCCTGTGACACCGCGATCGCGGGCTCGGCCAACATCCTCTGTGCCACGCTGAACGAGGCAGCCTACCTCCAGTCGGGCATGCTCTCGCCTCGCGGTCGCTGTGTTCCGTTCAGCGCCGACGCGGACGGCTATGTCCGCGGCGAGGGCGGGGCGGTGGTCGTCCTGCGGCGCCTGGCGGACGCCCGCCGCGACGGCGACCCGGTCCTGGCGGTGATCCGGGGCGCCGCGGTGCGGCACGGAGGACGCGCCAGGACCATGACCTCGCCCAGCCTGTCCGCGCAGACGGCGGTCATCTCCCGTGCGTGGCGCGACAGCGGGCTCAGCCCCCGCGCGATGGGGTACCTGGAGGCCCATGGCACCGCGACACCTTCCGGGGATCCGCTGGAGATCGCCGCCCTGTGCCGGGTGACCGGCGCAGAGCGCGGTGCTTCGTCCTCGGCCGACGGCGATGCGCAGGACCGGGTGTGGGTCGGTTCGGCGAAGGCCAACGTCGGCCATCTGGAAGCGGCGGCGGGCTGTATCGGCCTGATCAAGGCGGTGCTGACCTTGCGCGGTGGCCGGGTGTTCCCCATCCCCGGACTGCGGGAGATCAATCCCGACATCGAGCTCGCCGAGTCGAACGTGGCGCTGGCGGACCGCCCGGTGGAATGGCCGGCCACCGGTCGACGGCGGCTGGCCGGTGTGAACGCCTTCGGTATCAGCGGCTCCGTCGCCCACGTCGTGGTCGAGTCGTGGGAACCGGACGGCGTGGAGACGGGCCGGGAAGCCGTCGAGGTGGCCCCGGTGGCTCTTCCGCTGTCCGCGACCGGCGACCGTACCCTGCGCCGAACGGCTGCCCTGCTGGCGCGCCAGCTGCCCGACCGCGGGGCGCCACTGCCCGAGGTCGCAGCGGCGCTCGGGGCCGGCCGGCGCCATCTGGACCGGCGCGCCGTGGTGCTCGCGCAGAGCGTGAAGGAGGCACGGGAGGCCTTCGAAGCCCTGGCCGAGAGCCGACCGCACCCGGCGCTGCTCGGCCCCGTGGAACCGCACCCCGCGCCGTCCCCCGCCATGGCGGAATGGCTCTCCGGCGCCATGTCTGCATGGCCGTCGGACCATCCGCCGGCGCGGACCCGTGCCGCCCTGGTGACGTGCCCCTTCGATCGCCACCGCTTCTGGATACCCGGCGAACCCGAGCTCAAGGATGCCCCGCCGCCGGACGACGGCCCCCAATGAGAGGAAACATCGTGTCCCTGCCAAGCAACGGCGACGCTGACGACCAGAAGGCGCTCCACACGGTTGTGGACAGCGCGGCCAAGGTGCTCTTCGTCGCTCCGGAGGAGGTCGACCCCGACGTCCCGCTCGTCGACCAGGGCCTCGACAGCATCCTCGCCGTCGAACTGCTGGAATCGCTCAACGGTGTGTTCGACCAGCAGGTCCGGGCCGCCGAGCTGAACGAGCACCCCACGCCCCGCCGACTGGCGGCCCATTACGTGCAGTTGACTACCGATGCGGACGAGGCGGGGGCGACGTCCCCGTACCTCTCGATCGTCCGTGAGTGCCTCGCCGAGGTGCTGATGGCCGAGGTCGAGCCGGCGACGGACCACACCACGTTCGCCGATCTCGGCATGGACTCGATCCTCCGGATGGAGTTCATCGCCGTGCTCAACAGCCGGCTGGACAGGTCCGACGACGAGGCACTGCTGCGCGAACACTCGACCCCGGCCCGCTTCGCCGCCTACCTGGCGAGCCAGGCGGACTTGGAGGCCGGACAACCGCCCGCGGAGGCGTTCGCCGTCCTGCGGAAGGCCGTGCTGGAGGTGCTGCCGGAGACGTCGAGGGACACGGTGACGCCGCAGACCTCACTGCGCCAGCTGGGTGCCTCCTCGCT
The DNA here is from genome assembly GCF_055581585.1 of Streptomyces sp. NPDC031426. Taxonomy (NCBI): domain Bacteria; kingdom Bacillati; phylum Actinomycetota; class Actinomycetes; order Kitasatosporales; family Streptomycetaceae; genus Streptomyces; species Streptomyces sp. NPDC031426. Next base: position 361,776 of record NZ_JBVIJE010000002.1, on the reverse strand, counting down.
GGATCGGGCCGACATCGTGGCCCAGGCGATGCACCAGCTGGGCGTGCGGGCCCCCGTGGAGAGGCTGGCCGCCGCGCAGAACCTGGGTGCCCTCGCGACCCTACTGGAGCAGTGCAGGGAACGCGCATGACGGCACACCGCGCGCGGACCGCCATACCGCTGTCCCTGACCTCGGGCGCCGTCCTGACCGGTCAGGCGGGCAGTCTCGACGACTACACCAAGGTGCTCACCGACACTCAGTCGGCCATCACCGCTCCCCCGGAGGGATCCGCGTACCGGCAGGCCGGCGCCGGAGCCGTCGCCGCGCTGCATGGCTTCGAACCGTCGGCGTGGGCACGCGACCACCTCGGCGGGGCACCTGGATTGCGGGAGCGACTGACCGCCGTCACAGCACGTGGGACGCTGCCCGCCGTCACCGCGGCGTGCGTCGCCGCCGCAGCCGTGTACGACGCGGGCCTGACCCGCGAGGACCTGCAGGGCTGCGCGGTGATCGTGGCCGGCGGCAACCTCTCCCCACGACATCAGGCGGAGACCGCGGCGCGGTTCGCCGAGCGAGGCCATGTGGCGCCGTCGTACGCGCTGACTCACATGGACGTCGACGTCGTGGGTACCGTCAGCCAGGTCACGGGCGCCGTGGGCGAAGGCTGGGTGCTGGGTGCGTCGGCGGCCGGCGGCGCGCTGGCCGTGCTCCAGGCGGCCCGTCTGGTGGCCTCCGGGGAGGTGGCGCGCTGCTTGGTGGTGGCACCCGCCACGGATCACTCGGCCGTGGAGCTGGCAGCGCTGCGGCAGGCCGGGGCACTCGCGGGGGCCGTGCCGCACCGCGATCCACGAACCCTGTGCCGCCCGTTCGACCTCGACCGCAGTGGTTTCGTCCCCGGTCAGGGCGCTGCGGCCGTGCTGCTGGAACCCGTCGAGGACGCAGCACGGCGCGGGTACGACCCTCTCGCGCTGCTCCTCGGCCACGGCCAGGCGCTGGACGGCAGGCGGGCCGCCGACCCGCTGTCCGAGGGGCAGACGAGCGCGCTGCGCAGGGCCCTGGAACGAGCCGGTGTCGACGCGTGCGACGTCGACTACGTCAACGCTCACGCGGCAGGTACCCGCCTCGGCGACGAAATCGAAGGGCGCTCCCTCGCCGAGCTCTTCGGCACTCGCCCGCTGGTCAACTCCACGAAGGCGCTCACGGGCCACTGTTTCGGTGCCTCGGGTCTGCTGGAACTCATCGCCACCGCGATCCAGTTGCGGGACGGCTTCTGCCACGGCAACCCCCACCTCACCCGGCCCTGCACGGAGGGACTCACCTTCGCCCCCCGGAACACCGTCCAGGCCGACCTCGCGGTGGCCGTCAGCTCCAGCTATGCGTTCTGCGGCATCAGCTGCTCGCTCGTGCTGGCCCGCGCCCGGGCCGCGGCAGGAGAGGCCGGCTCGGCATGGTGAGGCGCGCGGAGGGGGTCCGGACGGTCGGCATCGACGCGATCGGCGTCGACTGCGGTGCGGCCGTGGTCGCGGTGGACGAGTTGTGCCGGGGCGACGCGGCACACGATCGCCGGGTGCGCGCATTGGGCATGGAGGCGCGGGGGGTGGCACTTCCATGTGACGATCCCGTGGTGTTCGGCTCGACCGCCGGACGCCGGGTCCTGGAACAGCTGACGCCGAGCGAGCGGGACACCATCGAGTTCCTGGTGTTCGCCACCGAGTGCGGCCTCGACCTGAGCAAGTCGCTCGCCGGAGCCGTGCACCGCCTGCTGGGCCTGCCCAGCGCCTGTCGCACCCTGGAGGTCAAACAGGCCTGCTACTCGGGAACCGCCGCCGTTCAGTTGGCCGCCGCCGTGGTGGCGACGAGTCCCCGGCCCGACGCCCGTGCCCTGGTCGTCACCGGGGACGTCGGCCACCATCCCCTGCACAGTCTGCCGGAGGCCGTCACGGGTGTCGGCGGTGTGGCGGTGCTGGTGTCGGCCGAGCCTCGCATCGCTGCCTTGCGCCCCGGGCTGAGCGGGCTGCACAGCGACGACGTGTCCGACACGCTCCGGCCCTCGTACGCGCAGGAGGTGATCGACCCGGACCTGTCCCTGCTGAGCTACCTCGAGTGCCTGCGCTGCTGCTGGCAGGACTACTCGGCCAGGGTGCCGGGCGCGGACTTCGTGCGGGATTTCGACCTGCTGGCCATGCACACTCCGTTCGCGGCCATGGTCAAGGGGGCGCACCGCACCCTGAGCCGTGACGTCGTGGGACTGACACCGGCGCAGATCCAGGCCGACTTCGAGCGCCGGGTCGAACCGTCGCTCGTGTATGTGCGCCGCACCGGCAACATGTACACCGGTACGTCCCTGCTGTGCCTGATCAGCGCCGTGGCACACAGCGGCAGCCGCGAAGCGGCCACCGCAGGGGTGTTCTCCTACGGGTCCGGATGCTCCGCCGAGTTCTACGGCTGCGACCTCGCACCCGGCGCCGTGGACCGCGTGGCCGAGGGACGCGTCCGGGAGGCTCTGGACAGCCGCTGCCCTCTGGCCTTCGACCAGTACGCGCGACTCGCCGGCACCGATGTGCCCGCCGGTGTCCGCGACGCGGACGTCGATCTGGAGGCCGCGGAACCGGTCCTGCGGCACGTGGAGAAGGCGGGTGCGCCCCGGCTGGTGCTGACCGCGGTGCACAACTACCGCCGGCAGTACACGTGGACGGACGGATTTCCCCGGTGACCGGCGTGACGACAGAGGCCTCGGGGCTGCGGATCACAGAGCGCCCCGGCTATCTCGAAGCACGCATCGGCCGCCACGGCCGCGATCCCAATGTTCTGGACGCGCAGCTGGTCCGCCTGCTGCACCGGGCCGTCAACCGCGCCGAGGCGACGCCCGGATGCCGGGCCCTGGTGCTCAGCTCGGCCTCGGACACCTTCTGTTCGGGACTGCCGCTCGGCACCGCCGCCGACGAGCGGTGGCTGAGCCGTCGGGTGACCTCGCCGTGGTACCTCTTCGAGCGCCTCACCGGCTGCGCCGTAGTGACATGCGCGGTGCTCGACGGGCCCGCCGTCGGCGGCGGCGTGGCCCTGGCCTCGGCCTGCGATCTGGTCCTCGCCGGCCCCCGGGCCTGCTGGCGCTGCACCGAGGCGCTGCTGGGCCTCGTCCCGGCGATGGCCCTGCCGTTCATCGCACGGCGGATCGGCGAGCACCGTGCCTGCGCCATGGCGCTCACCGCCCTGCGGGTCGACTCGGCCCGCGGTGCCGAGTGGGGGCTGGCCGATCTGGTGGGCACCGACGCCGCCGGGCTGCTGCCGGACGCCCTGCGCTCCCTGCGGGGGTGCCGGCCCGAAGCCGTGCGCGCGCTCAAGGCCTATCGGCGCGAGGCGTTCCCCTGGCCACCCGGACTGGCAGAGCGGGCACAGGCCGTTCTCATGGAGCGGTTGGCCAGCCCGGACGTGCGCCGGCTGATGGATCTGGTGCGCCCGTCGCCGGAGGACGCATGACCGAGATCTGGATGTTCCCCGGGCAGGGCAGCCAGCGCGTCGGCATGGGTGCGGACTGGTGGGACGCCGCCCCGGAACTGGTGGCCGCAGCCGACACCGTCCTCGGCTGTTCCGTGCCTGACCTGTGCGCGAACGGACCGCGCGAGCAGCTGGACGACACCCGCTACCCGCAGCCGGCCCTGTACGTCGTGGGCTCCGTGGCCTGGCGGGCGACGCTGGCCGCCGGGGCACCACCGCCCGATGTGGTCTGCGGCCACAGCCTCGGTGAGTACAACGCCCTGGAACGCGCCGGAGCGATGGAGTTCGCCGAGGGGCTACGACTGGTGCGCCGCCGTGCCGAGGCCATGGCCGCGGTCCCCGTGCCTCAACTGCGAGACCTGGCCGACATTTTGACCACGAGCCGGGTGTGTGAGGCACGGCCGCTGCGGGTGAGCGGGGCGTTCCGTACCACAGCACGTTGCGGGCACTGCTGGACATGCCCGGCCGCGCTTCCGCGAGATCGGCGGTGGCACCACGCTGACGGGAATGGTGAGGGCGGTCCGTCTGGCCTCCGCCCCACGGAGTTGACGACAGGGAGGGTCAAGGAGGGACATGGACGCGAACACACGCACCAGGGAAAGCATCGAGGAGCTCGTCGACGCATGGCTGCGTGAGCTGGAGGTCGAGGGACCGGTCGACCCCGAAGCACTGCTGCTGGATCTGGGGGTCGACTCGCTGAGCGTCGTGGACTTCAGCCAGATGCTGCGCCGCGAACTCGGAGTGGAGATCAGGGCCGCCGAGTTCGATCTCTACGCCACCGTGTCGGAGATGGTGGCCGAGATCTGCGAGCGGATCAGCGCGCAGTAGTCGTGTAGGGCAGCTCGAGCCGGAGGCGGGTATCCGCCTCGTCGAGAAGGATGCGCTGGTACAGGGACTGCAGTTCAGGGGAGGGTTCGATGCCGTAGTCGCGCACGAGCCGGTTCCGCAGGGACCGGTAGATCTCCATGGCGTCCACCCTGCGGCCCATCCGGCACAGGGCCGTGATCAGGATCATGTTGAGTCCCTCGTCCGCCGAACCGGCCAGCACCTCGGGGTGCAGCCGGGCCACGACGGCCTGCGGACGGTCCCCGCGCAGCTGGGCCTCCGCCCAGGTGCGCAGGGCCAGCGTGCGCAGTTCCTCCCAGGACTGTGCAGCCAGGCGATGGCACTCACCGTCTACGGCGCCGCCGAACGGCTGCCCCTGCCAGATCGCCAGGGCCTGGTCCAGGACCCGGATCGCGGGCTCGATGCGGGTGGAGCACAGCGCCGTGGCCTCGCGCACCAGCCGCTCGAAGTGCAGGGCGTCCACCCACGAAGGCGAGACGTCCAGCATGTATCCACCTCCCACTGTGCACACCTGCAGCTCCGTCGGACTCCATCCGAGACGCGTGAGGGTCTTGCGCAGCCGGCCAACGTGCGCCTGCACCGCCTGTTCTGGTTGGAGCGGTGACGCACCTCCCCAGAGTTCCTCGACGATGACGCCGGTCGCCACCGGCTGCCGAGCCGAGATGGCCAGCAGTTCCAGCAGACTGCGGCGCAGGGAGGGACGGGGGCTGCAGGTCGCGCCCGTGGCGGCTATGAGCAGGGTCGGTCGGAGAAGGCAGACGGCGTGCTGAATGCCGCCATCAGGTAACTGCATGGGCCACCTCTCTTAAGGCCACGATTCGGCTCACAACTGTCGGCACAGGGCGTCGAGGAGATCCTGTTCCTGTCGCTCTTCCTGATCCGTGCCGCCGAGCATGTAGCCGCCGAACTTCATCCCACTGCCCGCCTCACCCATCCGGATGACGCCTCGGCCCAGGTCCGTCAGCGCCGCTTCGACGTCGGGGAGCCGTACTTCCGTGTTGCTGCGCAGATACAGATCGGTCAGCTTCCTGGACGGCAGGATCTCGCCGTGCCAGGAACGCACCTCAGGACGGGAGTTGTAGGCCTCCCAGTACATCCGGGAACCTGGAACGACGGCCGGAGCGGCGACGGACACGGTGGTGATGATGTCCTGGTACTGCTCGGCCAGAGCCAGCCAGTTGTCGACTTCGGAACGCAGTTTGGCGGTGTCCGTCCCCGGCAGTCCGAGGATTCCGGACACATACAGCCGGTAGTCGAGGTCACGAGCGAGCTCCAGTGCCTCGTAGATGCGATCGGGCCCCTTGTTGATGCCCTTCGAGTTCTCCTTGAGCAATTTCGGGTCGAACGCCTCGAGTCCGACGTTCCAGGTACGGACGAATCCCTGGCAGAGCTTCGCCGACTGCAGGAACTCGTAGACAAGACCGTAGGCGAGCATGAATCGCCGGTCCCTCAGCACCGGCGAGGCGGCGCAGGCCTCTGCCAGGTCGTCGAGCAGGGAGAATTGGCCCTGCCACTGGCCTCGAGAGAATCCCAGGGTGGAGTCGCCGGCGGCATACACGTTGGCCCCGAGGGACCCGACCGCGTGCTCCAGGGCGGAAACGATTGTCCCGATCGCGGCCGTCTTCGGCGTCAGCCCCTGGATCGAGCAGTGCTTGCACCGACGCCGCGGCGACTCCCCCCAGTGACAACCGCCGTCGATGGCCATCGTGATCATGCGCTGGAGGTCGTAGTGGCCCGCGTACCAGGTTTTGAACGCCTTGTCATAGTGCTCCACCAGTTGATCGGTGATCAGGGAGTAGTCCGGCAGCCGACGACGGTTCAGGGGATAGGTGGGGGCGCTCTGATGGACTACGGCCCCGCCCCGCCGATAGGCCAAGGACGGCACCCGTTCCTCCTCCAGTTCCCCGCCCAGCGCGTACAGCAGGCCCATCATCGTGAACGGCCCGTTGTTCCCGGTGCCCACGAAGTCGACGAGACGGCTCCCGTACCGGCCGGTGAGCACCTCCTCGTACAGGATGGCCGCATGGTCGTTCCCGAAAACGATGACCGCGTCGGGATTCACCCGCTTGATCTCGGCCGCGACGATGAACGCCCAGGGAGCGGTGGCAGTGTAGACGGAGAAGGCCGCCACGTCCGGCGGGTTCTCGCGGATCTGCTCACGTATCACCGCCCATCCGATGTGGCTCATGTCGATATAGCGCCACGGCACATCGGGGAAGCAAAGTTCATGATACGTGACCATTTCCACGAGCGAGGAATGAGGATAGACGGTTCCCTCGTTGAGATATTTCTCCTGACCGCCCGCCCCGGCAATCTGCGCACCTCCCCCGGAATGACTTCCGCGATGCGCCGAAGTCAGCGGAAGCGCGATGTACCAGACCGACTGGAAGGGCAACCGAGAAGCACGTGATCTGTCGAGTGGAATTTTCCACGAGTACCGAGCGTCGATTCCGATTGCTTCCCTGGCCGGTTCGAGAGACATCCCCGTGGCGCAACCTCTCCGTGCGTGGTCGAGGTAAACGTATTGACAGCCAGCGTAAGAGTCTTGATCACACACGGGCAAGATTCCGAAGGATGCGATCAAATAGGTCATCATGCGCTCGTGACACGGGCCTGCGGCCACATCACCGCCTGCCATGAGGACAAGAGGCCTTCAAGAACGCTGCAAGACCGCCTCGAAGCCCGGCTCCAGCACCAGCTTCAAGGACGCCTGGATCACCCGACGGCCACGGCCGGAATCCCCAGACACCGCTGCTTGCGCGCCCCCGGCTCGGCGATCAACGTGGACGCGTCAGATGCCTTATTGATATGAGTGCAGGATGGATCTCCTCGCGCATCTCGAGGCGTATGTCGCGACGGCCGACGAGCGGAGCTTCTCCCGCGCTGCGGACCGGCTGGACATCGCCCAGCCGCTGCTCAGCCGCCGTATCAAGACACTGGAGGAGCACTTCGGCGGGCTGCTGTTCGACCGTTCACGGCGCCAGATCACGATCACGGAGCTGGGCGCGCTGCTCCTGCCGTACGCGAGTGACGTGCTGGACCGGGCCCAGCGGCTGCGGCAGGTCGCCGGTACGGCCGGACGGGCACGCGTGCGAGCCGTCGGGGTGCCCGCGCACTGCGCCCCGGCGGCGCTGGCACGCGTGATCCGCGCCGGCGCCGGGCGCGGGATCACCTTCGGCATGCGGGAACTGCCGCCCGGGGAAAGGGTTTCCGGACTGGCCGACGGCTCGCTCTCCTACGCGCTCGTGCGGGTTCCGCCGGAGCGGGGCACCTTCCGGGTGCCGCTGGGCCTGGCGTCGGCGCCGGAGCCGGGAGTGGCGGACGGAGGGGGCCCGGAGTACGGAGGCAGGCGGCGCGCCGTCCACCTGGAGGATCTGCGGCCCCGCCGCGGCCGTGGCGCCGAACGCGCCGCTCGCCTGCCGGTGTTGACCCTGCCGGAGGACCAGGTGCCGTCCTGCGAGGACCGTCTGGAGCGCGCCGTGGCCCGGGCCGGGCTGCCTCCGGACCGGTTCCGGCCGGCCGGGCCCGCGGCCACCGCACTGGCCGAGACCCTGGCCGGGCGGGCGTTGCTGCTGTGCGCCGAGTCCTTGGCCCGGCAGCACGGGGCACGCTGGACGCCGCTGGGCGACCGGTCACTGCACCGGGGGTACGACGTGAACGCGGGCCATGTCCGGAACGGCTCGGCGGATGTGCCGGACTGGCTGGCCCCGCTGCTGGCGTCGGCCGTGGGGGCCGTCACCCGCGCTTCCGGCTCGGCACCCTGCGGGAGCGGCGCCGCGGAGGCGTCGGCACGGCTGGCGGCCCGCGGATGAGCGCGCTGCCGGTGCACCGCCCGGTATACGTCGGGGACGACGGCACCCTGCTGGACGTCGCCGAGGCGATTGCCGCGGACTGGGCCGCCCTCGGCATGCACGGTTCCTTCCTCGCCCGGAACCTCGACACCGGTGAGCAACTCGGCTTCGGCGTCGATGAGTCGATGCCGCTCGCGTCGGTCGTGAAGGTCCCCGTCGCACTCGTCGTGCTGGACCGGATCGCGAACGGCGAGCTCGATCCGGCGCAACCGGTGACGGTCGATCCGGCGCGCAGCAGCGTCGGTCCCACCGGGCTCGCGGCGTTCCGGTACCCCGCCGGCGTGGCCGTCGGTGATCTGCTCCTGCTCATGCTGTCGGTGAGCGACAACGCCGCGGCGGACGCCCTGCTCGACCTGGTACCGGTGGCGGAGGTGGACGAGCGACTGCGCGCCTGGGGGTGCGGGGAGATCCGGATGCGGCACCGGATGAACCACATGTACGAGTGCGCCGCCGGTGCCGCCGGCAACGACTTCTCGCTCGCGCTGGAACTGGCCCTCCGGGACGAGCGGTCCGGCCGGCACACCATCGCGACCCTGGATCCGGCGTACGCCAACTCCGGGTCGGCCGCGGCGCTCGTCGAGCTGCTGCAACGGGTGTGGTGCGACGAGGTCTCCACGCCGGCGGCTACGGCGGAGCTGCGCCGGCTGATGGGCCTGCAGGTCTTCACGCACCGGCTGGCGAGCGAACTGCGGGCGGACTCGCTGCGGTGGAGCGGCAAGACCGGGACGTTTCTGCATCTGCGGCACGAGATAGGTGTGGTGGAGGCGGAGTCCGGCCACCGGGTGGCCATGGCGGCGCTCACGATTGCCGGGCGTCGGGCGGGGCTCGCTCCGGACATCGACCTTGCGATCGGGGTTGCGGGGCGGGAGGCTTTCGAAGCGCTGCGGGGGTGAAGGGGCCGTTCGCGGCAGCGCCGTCGGGCCTTCGGTCGTCGGGCGTCCGCGGGTACGTCGTGGTTGCCCGCGCAGTTCCCCGCCCCCCGTGCGGGGCGCTGCCCCTCCTCGGTGCCTGACGATGGGCGGTCCGGGCCGGCGTCTGCGCCCCGGCCGCCCCACTCGTCACCCGCCGGTCAGGAAGGCTTCGCCGCCGAGACCGCGGTCGCGGTGACGGTGTTGTCGCACTCGGCGAACTCGCCGTCGGTCAGGGCGACTTGATGCGCGCCGGCGCCGGGCAGACCGACCACGAGTGTCGGGAAGACGGCGGGCTTCGCTCCGGACTTGCAGTAGCCGTCGCCCTCGCCCTGGACCTGGTGGAAGGTCAGCTTCACCCACGCCCTGCCGCCCGGCGCAAGGCGTACGGGGAAGGCGGTGCCCGTGGGGGTCACCTTCAGGGGGAGGTTGTGCTCGGGGGAACCGTTGCCCGCTCCGGCCACCGACGGGTGCCCCCGCAGGACGCACGCGTGCCCGGAGACGTTGGTGAACTCGACTATCGCCGCGCCCGTGCCGGTGCCGTCCGGACGGTTGGTCGCCTGGTAGGCCTTCGCCTGCACGGCCGACACCGAGCACGCCGGCGCCGTACCGGCCGAGGTGGCGGACGCCGGAGAGGCCGGGGTGCCCGAGGCCGTCGACGTGCCGCCGCCGGAGGCACCCGAGGCCGACGGCGCCGTGCCGGCGGGGCTCGCGGTGGCGGGGGTGGTGCGGGAGGGGGTGGCGGAGGCCGGGGTCGGGGAGGAGGCCTTCGCCGACCCGTCGCCGTCGCCCGGCCCGCAGGCCGTCAGCGTCAGTGCGGCGGCGATCACGGCCGTCGCCGACGCGGCGAGGCGGATGGTGTTGCGGTGGTGCATGAGGTCCCCCGATTCCGGTGTGCCTGGTTCGACCGGCTCCGTGCCGGTGCTCGCCGGGGGAGACAGAGCCGGGAGGCTCCGGGTTTCCGCTGTGGCCCGTCTGTGACGGTTGTGGATCTCCTGTGACTTTCCGGTGACAGCGGGACCGGCCTCCGCTCGCACGACGAAGGCGTCCGGCCCGGCCCGCGCGGGCCGGGCCGGACGCCCTCACAGTCGTACTCAGACCAGGTCGAACCGGTCCAGGTTCATGACCTTGTCCCACGCGGCGACGAAGTCCGTCACGAACTTCTCCTTCGCGTCGTCGGAGGCGTAGACCTCGGCGAGGGCGCGCAGCTCGGAGTTGGAGCCGAAGACCAGGTCGGCACGGCTGCCGGCCCACTTCAGCTCGCCCGTGACGGCGTCACGGCCCTCGAACGTGGTCTGGTCCTCGGAGGTCGACTTCCAGGTCGTGCCCATGTCGAGCAGGTTGACGAAGAAGTCGTTGGTGAGGACGCCGGGCGTCTTGGTGAGGACGCCGAGCTGGGACTGCTGGTGGTTGGCGCCGAGGGCGCGCAGACCACCGACGAGCACCGTCATCTCGGGGGCGCTGAGGGTCAGCAGGTTCGCCCTGTCGAGCAGCAGGTACTCGGCCGGCAGGCGGTTGCCCTTGCCGAGGTAGTTGCGGAAGCCGTCCGCGGTCGGCTCCAGCGCCTCGAAGGACTCGGCGTCGGTGTGCTCCTCGGTCGCGTCCACACGGCCCGGGGTGAAGGGCACCCGAACCTCGAAGCCGCCTTCCTTGGCGGCCTTCTCGACCGCGGCGACACCACCGAGGACGATCAGGTCGGCCAGGGAGACCTTCTTGGCGCCGGAGGAGGCGTTGAAGTTCTGCTGGACGCCCTCGAGGGTGCGCAGCACCTGGGCCAGCTCGTCGGGCTCGTTGACCTCCCAGCCGCGCTGCGGCTGCAGCCGGATGCGGGCGCCGTTGGCACCGCCGCGCTTGTCGCTGCCACGGAAGGTGGAGGCGGACGCCCAGGCGGTGGTGACCAGCTGCGCGACGGACAGACCGGAATCGAGCAGCTTGGTCTTCAGGGCCGCGATGTCGGCGTCGTCGATCAGCTCGCCCTCGCGCTGCGGCAGCGGGTCCTGCCAGATCAGGGTCTCCTCCGGGACCTCCGGGCCGAGGTACAGCGACTTCGGGCCCATGTCACGGTGGGTGAGCTTGTACCAGGCGCGGGCGAAGGCGTCGGCGAACTCCTGCGGGTTCTCGTGGAACCGGCGGGAGATCGGCTCGTAGACCGGGTCGAAGCGCAGCGACAGGTCGGTGGTGAGCATGGTGGGCAGGCGCTTCTTCGACGGGTCCTGCGGGTCGGGGACGATCGCCTCGGCGTCCTTGGCCACCCACTGCTTGGCGCCGGCCGGGGACTCGGTCAGCTCCCACTCGTAGCCGAAGAGGATGTCGAAGAAGCCGTTGTCCCACTGGGTCGGCGTGGCGGTCCAGGTCACTTCGAGGCCGGAGGTGATGGCGTCCGCGCCCTTGCCGGTGCCGTAGGTGCTCTTCCAGCCGAGTCCCTGCTCCTCGAAGCCGGCGGCCTCGGGGTCGGCACCGACCGCGTCGGCGGGGCCGGCGCCGTGGGTCTTGCCGAAGGTGTGGCCACCGGCGATGAGGGCGACGGTCTCCTCGTCGTTCATGGCCATGCGGCGGAAGGTCTCACGGATGTCGCGGGCCGCGGCCAGCGGGTCCGGGTTGCCGTTCGGGCCCTCGGGGTTGACGTAGATGAGGCCCATCTGTACGGCGCCGAGCGGGTTCTCCAGCTCACGGTCGCCGGTGTAGCGCTTGTCGTCCAGCCAGGTGGTCTCGGGACCCCAGTAGACGTCCTCCTCCGGCTCCCAGACGTCCGCGCGACCGCCGCCGAAGCCGAAGGTGTCGAAGCCCATGGTCTCCAGCGCCACATTGCCGGCGAGGATCATCAGGTCGGCCCAGGAGATCCTCTGGCCGTACTTCTTCTTCACCGGCCACAGCAGGCGGCGGGCCTTGTCCAGGTTGACGTTGTCCGGCCAGCTGTTCAGCGGGGCGAACCGCTGCTGGCCGGCGCCGGCGCCGCCGCGGCCGTCGCTGATGCGGTAGGTGCCCGCGCTGTGCCAGGCCATACGGATGATCAGCGGGCCGTAGTGGCCGAAGTCGGCGGGCCACCAGTCCTGGGAGGTGGTGAGCACCTCGGCGATGTCCCGCTTAACGGCCGGAAGGTCGAGGCTCTTGAACGCCTCGGCGTAGTCGAACTCCTCGCCCAGCGGGTTCGTCACCGGCGGGTTCTTGGCAAGGATCTTCAGGTTGAGCCGCTCCGGCCACCACTGGCGGTTGCCACCGCCCTGGGTGGGATGCAGGGCCCGGTCATGGGCGACGGGGCAGCCGCCGCTCGCCCCCTCCGCCTTCGCGTCTGTGACGATCGCGTCGTGGTTCTCAGTCATGGCAATCCTTCCGAACTGTGCGGAACTCGGTGCTCAGGAACTGCGGCCGGTGGAGCAGTCGGGGCAGATGCCCCAGTAGACGACCTCGGCCTCGTCGATGGCGAAGCCGCGGTCGTCGGATGCGGTCAGGCAGGGCGCGTCGCCGACCGCGCAGTCGACGTCGACGACGGCACCGCAGGACCGGCACACGATGTGGTGGTGGTTGTCCCCCACGCGTCCCTCGTACCGGGCCGGGTGACCGGCCGGCTCGATACGGCGGACCAGACCCGCCGCGGTGAGGGCGTGAAGGGCCTCGTAGACGGCCTGCAGGGAGATGTGGCCCACGCGGTCGCGTACCCCGGAGGCGATCGCCTCGACGCCGAGGTGGTCGCCCGCCCGGACGGTCTCCAGCAGCGCGACGCGGGCTGCCGTCACGCGCAGGCCGGCACCGCGGAGCTCCTCGGCGGTGGTCGGGGTCGGGGAGGCGGTCATGAGGGCGAACCTACCCTCATAAACACGAGTGATTCAAGAAAACGAGCGATGCAATTTTGGTCGCGTCCCGGCGGCCGCCGTTCACCTCCGCGTCCGCCTCGGCGCCCACCCGGGCATCTGCGCTCACCTTTGCCTTCGCATGACCCCGCCCCGCACGCACCCGGCGCCGCCCTGCGCAGCGGGCGCGCCGTTGGGCGGGGCGTGGGGCGGGTCGGGAGCATGCCCGCATCATGTGGCCCGGAATCAGCGACGACGGCGCGCCAAGCCGGACGGTCCTCCGAACGGGTGAGCCGGAATCCGCGCGAGCCGCGCCGTACATCCGCCGGCGTGGAGGGCCTCCTTGGGCTCCCAGTGCCGGCCGGAGCCGGAGTCGTCCGGGCGGTCCTTGATGGTCTTGGTGATGGCGTAGCTCGCGACGGTCGGCGGCTTGCCCCACCACCGATGGCGGATCCCGGGCACGAGCAGCCAGAACTCGCAGCCCACACCGAGCTCCACCGCCGCCCCGTGCCGGCGCAGCCGCTCCGCGAACCGGCCGGTCTCGGCCAGATGGCATCCGCGTCGCGCTGAACGCCGTACCCGGGGTCTCCCCCGCGCCCACGGTGTACACGACCCCGTAGTGGCGCAGCCCGCCGCCGGTCTACGCAGCGGGGTCGAAGAGTGTGAAATGATCACTGACCCAGATGAAACCCCCCATATAGCACATAAGCGCCCTGGACCGAGAAACTCGAACCACGTCACCAGTTGCCGTCGAGAGGGACGCCGGTGGACCTGGACACCGTCGCCGACGAGCTCTACGGGCTGCGGCCGGAGGACTTCGTCGCCGCCCGTGACCGCCGCGCCCTGGACGCCCGCAAGGCCGGTGATCAGGCCCTCGCCAAGGAGATCGGCGCGTTGCGGCGCCCGAGTCTGGCCGCCTGGGTCGGCAATCTGCTCGTGCGCCGACAGCCGGAGGAGGTCCAGCCGCTGCTGGAGCTCGGCGAGGAACTGCGCCGGGCACACCGCGAACTGGACGGTCCGCAGCTGCGCAGGCTCGTCCGCCGGCAGGGCGAGGTGATCGGCGGGCTCGGGCGGCAGGCGCGGCGACTGGCGGCGGAGGCCGGGCGTCCCGTGGGCGAGGGGGTGCAACGAGAGGTCGAGGAGACCCTGCACGCCGTTCTCGCCGATCCGGAGGCCGCCCGCGAGTGGGCCGCGGGGCGGCTCGTGAAGCCGCTCAGCGCCACGTTCGGGTTTCCCGAGGCGGACGAGGGCGTCCTCGACCACCGTCCTGCCGCCCGCGCGGCGACCAGGGCGAAGAAGCGTGCTCAGGGCAGGGAGCCCGGCGGACGCGGAGCGGAGAGGAAGCGGGGCAGGGCGAAGGAGCCCGAGGACGAACTGGCACACCGCCGCCGTCTCAACGAGGCCCGTAGAGCCGCCCGGGACGCGGAGCGGGACCTGCGTGCCCGCGAGACGGAGGCCGAGGCCGCCGGACGGGAGGCGGAGAAGGCCCGCGACCGGGTGACCGCGGCGGCGGAGCGGGTGCGTGAGCTGCGCGTGCGGCTGCGCGACGCCGAGGAGGAGCAGCGCCGTTCCCGTGCCGGCGAGCAGGAGGCGCGGGACCGGGTCCGGGAGGCCGACCGCGCCCTACGGGAGGCCCGGCGCCACGCCGAGACGACCGCGTCCCAGGCCGAGCGACTGGCCGACGGCCGGGTCGAGCGAGCGTCCCCGGGCGGGGCGCACCGGCGGTGACCGGACAGCACCACGACGGAACGGACGGCCCACCCGTCAGAGGAGGCGAAGGGCCATGGCGAGACCCATCTGGACCGGTGTCCTGACCTTCGGGCTGGTCACCCTGCCCGTGGGGCTGTACACCGCCACCGAGGACCACACCGTGCACTTCCACCAGCTTCAGCGCGGCACCGCGGACCGGATCCGCAACAAGCGGGTCAACGAGCGCACCGGCAAGGAGGTCGACACCGACAAGATCGTCAAGGGCTACGAGATCGACGAGGGCGAGTACGTCGTCGTGGAACCGGAGGAGCTGGAGGAGATCGCGCCCGGGCGGTCGAAGGTGATCGACCTGGCCGGGTTCGTCGACCTGCGCCAGGTCGAGCCGGTGTACTTCGCCCGCACGTACTACGTCGGCCCGCGTGGCAAGGAGTACGTGAAGGTGTACGAGCTGATGCGGGCGGCGCTGGATCGCGCGGACAAGGCCGGGATCGCCACGCTCACCATGCGCGGCAAGGAGTATCTGACCGCGTTGCGCGCGCAGCCCCGCGTTCTCGTGCTGCACACCCTGCACTGGGCCGACGAGGTGCGTGACCCCGCCGACGTGGTGCCCGAACTGCCTCAGCGGCGCACGAAGAGCGACAGCAAGGAGCTGCGGACGGCCCAGCAGCTGATCGACGCCCTGACCATCGACTGGGACCCCACCGACTACCACGACACCTACGAGGAACGCGTCAAGAAGCTCGTCGCCGCGAAGCGCAAGGGCGAGGAGGTCGTCGGCGAACCGGAGCCGCCGGAGGCCACCAACGTCATCGACCTGATGGAGGTGCTCAGCCGGAGCGTCGAGCAGGGCCGGTCCCGGGGCCGCACGGGCGGCGGAAAGCCGGCCACCGGCAAGAAGCAGGCCGCCGGCAAGAAGGAGGACCTGGGTGCCCTGTCCAAGGCGGAGCTGTACGAGCGGGCGAGCGCCGCGGGCGTACCGGGCCGGTCGAAGATGACGCGGGATCAGCTCGTCGAGGCCCTCGCCGCGCAGGCGGCTTGACCGCCCAAGTCACCGGATTCAGGCCGGTGGCGGGCCGCTTGTCCCCCGCACGACCAGCTTCGGGCCCAACTCAGCCTCGCTGGGCTCCAGTTCCGGGTCCTCCAGGCGCTGTACGGCGAAGCGGACCGCGTGCTCGGCCGTCAGGCGGGCGTCCTGGCGCACGGTCGTCAGGCCGATCGGCATCAGATGGGTCCGCCCGGCACCCCGGCCCGGATCCACCAGCACCTGGACATCGGCCAGGGCGAGGTGGAATGGGAGGCGTTCTTCGGCACCCTGCGGGAGCTGAGGTTCGACGGCGTGGCCACGGCCTGTGTGTTCGCCTGGGAGGGGCGGGCCCGGGAGTCCTCGGCGTTCATGCTGGAGCGGATCACGAAGGAACTGGCCGCGGGCTGATGAAGGCGGTACGTGGGGCGTCACTCGTGCGGGTGCACCCGGCCCAGGCGTCCGTGGCATACGCAGAGCTCTGTCGTTCGGCAGCGAGTGTGATGTTTGCCATGTGGCGTGATGGACTTGGGGTAAACGGGCAAGGTACCCCTTCATGCTCCACGCCAACCCTCTGCGGCAGGTGATTCGATGACAACGGCGACGACCCGGACGTTCCGGACGACGCCGACCCGTCCCGGCGACATGACCGCCAGGGACTCCCCAGCCGCCGCCATGCCCTCGCTCCCGTCCCTCACGGGGCTGCGCTGGATGGCGGCACTGCTGGTGTTCGGACTCCACGTGAACAACTTCGGCTACTTCGGAGGCACCGGTGGCCGCCTCGTTTCCTGGGGATTCAGTGCCGGTGCCACCGGTGTGTCGTTCTTCTTCGTGCTGTCCGGCTTTGTACTGACCTGGTCGGCCCGGCCCGGCGACCGCGCGCTCGCCTTCTGGAGACGGCGCATCGCGCGCGTCTACCCGGTGCACCTGGTCACCGCGGTCCTCGCCCTGGGCATGGCGTACACGCTGGCGAACCAGCCGAGACCGACACCGAAACAGGCGCTGTCCAATGTGCTGCTGCTCCACTCCTGGTGGCGCCCCTGGTGGCAGACGCTGAACCCGGTCAGCTGGTCCCTCGCCTGCGAGGCGTTCTTCTACGCCTCCTTCCCGCTGCTGATCCTGCTGCTGCGCCGGCTCGGCGCGCGCGGTTCGACCGTGCTGGGCGGTCTGTCGGTAGTGGCGGTCCTGGTGCTGGCCCGGGCGGATGCCCACCACTGGTGGACGTACGCGCTGTACTCGTTCCCCGCGGCCCGGCTGCCCGAGTTCGTCCTCGGCGCGGTCACCGCGCGGCTGGTGCTGCTCGGCCGGTGGCGCGGGCCCGGTCTGGAGGCCTCACTCGCCCTCGCGATCATCGGCTACTTCCTCGTCCCGCAGGTCGCGCCCGGATACTCCGCCAACGTGTGCACCATCACCGGGTTCACGCTACTGATCCCGGCCGCAGCCGTCGCGGACGTGCAGGGGTTTCCCTCGCTGTGGCGACGCCGGCGGCTGGTGCGGCTCGGCGAGTTGTCGTTCGCCTTCTACATGATCCATCTGCTGGTGCTGCGGTCCGCCACCCAGTTGCTCGGGACCAAGCCGCACTTCGGACTGCTGGCCGGGATCGCCGTCACCACGACCGCCTTCGCGGTGTCGCTCGGGCTGTCCTGGCTCCTGTACGAGACGGTGGAGCGCCCGGCGAGACGCCTGCTGCTGCGCCGGCGCCGCCGCCCGGCCGCGCAGCCGGATGCGGCCCAGGCCGGTCGCGAGGCACCGGCCGCGACACCGGACTGAACCGGTCCCTCGGCCGCTCGAAGGCTCTCGGACGAGCGGGGGAAAGTCGAAAAAGTGCCCCCGGCCCGGTCGCGGAAGGCTGCCTGCCGGTGCGCTGTGGGGATCCGAAGGGCTGCCGGCCGGCCGTCGGGGAGGTGCCCGCGCCTCCCCTCCGTCGCCCGCTCAGCCGCCCGCCGGTGCCCTCGCAGCGGCCCCTGCGGCCTGGTGTCCAGCGGCCCCCGCCGCTAGGTTCCGGGCATCGGGAAAGGGGGCCGGATGGACCGGGGCATCCGCACGGTGGAAGACGTGCTACGACTCCTGGACGGGCTGTTCACGCCGGCGGCCGACCGATGGACGGAAGGCGCGGCCGCCTGGTGGGACGGCTTCTATGCCGAACGGGACAGACCGGTGCCGTTCTTCACTGCGAAGCCGGACGAGAACCTGGCGTCCTACCTGGAGCGCGGTCTGATCGCGCCGGGGCGGGCCCTCGACCTGGGGTGCGGGCCCGGCCGTAACGCGTTGTACCTCGCCGCGCACGGCTTCGACGTGGACGCCGTCGATCTCTCCCCCGCCGCGATCGCCTGGGCCGAGGAGCGCGCGCGGGATGCGGGATCGGATCGCGAGGCAGCCGGCGCCCGGGCGGGAGGCGTCCGGTTCCACTGCGGGGACGCCTTCACCCTGACGGCCGACGGCACGAGCGGGCTGGGTGGCCCGTACGACCTGGTCCACGACTCCGGCTGCTTCCACCACCTGCCACCGCACCGCCGCGTCAGTCACCTCGCACTGCTGGAGCGTGTACTGGCGCCCGGCGGTTACTTCGCGCTCACCTGCTTCGCCGCGGGACGCATGGGCTCCGAGCTTCCCGACGCGGCCTTCTACCGCGAGCCCGGGCTGCACGGCGGCCTTGCCTACACCCCCGAGTCACTGCGTCGGATCTTCTCCGATCTGGAGGAGATCGAACTGCGCGCCATGCGGCAGGAGCCGGCCGACTCCCCGCTGTTCGGCCAGGAGTTCCTGTGGACGGCCCTGTTCCGCCGCCCTCGCTAGCCGCACGACCCGAGGAGAGCACCGGTCGGTCGCTCCACCGCCTCCGGCCTCGGACAGCCGTGGGGGGGGGGGGGGGGGGAGGGGGTGGGGGGGGGGGGGGGGGGGGGGGGGGTGGGGAGGGTGTTTGCTGGGGGGGGGTTACGTAGGACCCCCGGGTGGGGGTTGTTCGACACC
>NZ_JBVIJE010000002.1:295525-343197 GCF_055581585.1 Streptomyces sp. NPDC031426 | reverse complement strand
TTCTCCTTCCCTCCCCTCCCCCCCCCCCCCCCCCCCCCCCCCCCCCCCCAACCCCCCCCCCCCCCCCCCCCCCCCCCCCCCCCCCCCCCCCCCCCCCCCCCCCCCCCCCCCCCCCCCCCCCCCCCCCCGCCGGCGGCGTCACTGGTTGACGCAGCTGTTGCCGACGGTCGGGTTCAGCAGCCCGATCAGGTTGATGCTGTCGCCGCACACGGTGACCGGGACGTCGAGCGGTACCTGGATGACATTGCCCGAGAGGACGCCGGGGCTGTTGACGGCGGTTCCGGTCGTCGGGGTCGGGTCGGCGGCGAAGGCGGTCGCCGAGCCTCCCAGGGCAAGAACACCCGCGAGTACGGCCGTTGTGGCGAAACTGCGAAGACGCATGATCTGCCTCACTGGTTGACGGAGAAACTCCTCCATCACACCGGCGCCCAGCGCCGTCCGCCTGTTGTGATACGCCGTTCGGGGCCGGGCCGGGCGGTCCGCCGTGAAGTGCCGCGGACGGTTGATCGGGATCTGCGCGAAGTCGGGGCCGCCCAGCCGGGTGATCTGGGTGTCCAGATAGGAGAAGAGTCGCCCGGCGAGCAGCAGGGCGTCGGTGATGTCGATGCCGGGGACGAGATGGCCGGGGTGGAAGGCGACCTGCTCGGTCTCGGCGAAGAAGTTGAGCGGGTTGCGGTCGAGGGTGAGCAGGCCGATGGGCTGCACGGTGGAAGTCCGGGTCGACGCCGTTGATGATCTGGGCCTCCTCCCACACCAGCGAGTGCACGCCCAGCTTCGGCTTCCAGTGGAACTTCAGCGCGGTGGCTACGCCCGGGCATACGGCCGACAGCACGAACACATGTGATGAAAGAGGTCGACGCGGCCCTCGTACCGAGGTCCCCGGGCCGGTGCGTCCGAAACCGGGAATCGCGATGGATTTCCGGTCGGGGTGAAGTCGGGCCGTCTCTCATCGAGTTGCCGGGAGGCAGGCCCGCCGGACGTGTCGTCCGGACCCGGGGACCGTCGAGCAGGGCCAAGTGCCCCCTGCCGAGGGAGTCTTCGTCAGGAGGGCCGCCTTCTTGACCCGACAGGCAGGCACCCGGCCGCCCGTACACGCCACCTTAGGCGCAGCCCCCGGCCCCCGCAGTCCGAAGAGGCCCGGTCACACCCGGGTGGCCGGTAAGGGGACCGTGGGCGACCGGCCCCGTGCACACGGGCGGACCGGTCACGGTCGGGCCGTGACGCGCAGGCTCTCCAGCGACGGGTCCGCCGCGTCGGCGATGAGGAAGCCGTGCGCCACTCCGCTTCGCAGGAAGTCCAGCACCTCCTTCGTGATCACCTCGCCGGGCGCGACGACGGGCACGCCGGGCGGATAGGGGCTGATCATCTCGGCGGAGATCCGGCCCACGGCTCGCTCGGCGGGCACCTGGTCGGCGGGCCCGAAGAACGCCTCGCGCGGCAGGACCGCCTGTTCCAGTTCCAGCGCCCTCGGCTCGGGCAGCAGGACGGCGGGCCGCCGTTCGATCGAACTGGCGTTCTCCCCCAGCGAGCGCACGGCGTCCAGCAGGACCTTCTCCGTCTCGTCGTCGTCGGCGTGGGTGATGGAGGCGGTGATCCGGCAGCTGTCCGAGCCGCCCACGTCGACATGCCGGTGCGTCCGCAGCCATTCCACCGCCTGCATGCCGCTGAGGCCGAGGTCCCGGACGTCCATGGTGATCTTCATCGGGTCGAACTCGGCCGCCAGGCCCTGCTCGATCACCTCGCCTCCCATGACCCGCAGTCCCGGCAGTTCCCGCAACTCAGCCCGGATGCGTTCGGCCCGGTGCAGGGCAGCGTCCAGCAGCTCGCGGCCCCGCTCGGCCATCTGCCGGCGCCAGCCGTCCAGGGCGCCGTACACCAGGGACGAGGCGCTGGTCGTGCCGAGCAGGTCCTCGCGCTGCTTGAGTACCTGGGCCGCCACCCGGTCGTGCTGGAGGTGGAAGACCGAGCTCTGCTCGATGGCTCCGCCCATCTTGTGCACGCTGGTGACGACCAGATCGGCGTCGGCGTCCATGCCCCAGGCCGGGAGGTCCGGATGGAAGGGCAGATGGGCGCCCCAGGCCTCGTCCACGATCAGCGGTACGTCGTAGGCGTGACAGGCGTCGGCGACGCCCCGGATGTCGGCGCAGGTGCCCCAGTCGGTGGGGGTGATCAGCAGCATGCCCTTGGCGTCGGGGTGCTCGCGCAGCCGGTCGCGGACGTCGTCGGGCTCCGGTGGATGGGCCATGTGCCGTTCGGTGTCGAACTTCGGGTGGACCCAGATCGGCTCCACACCGTTGATGATCACCGCCGCGACGACCGACTTGTGCGCGTTGCGCGACAGCAGCAGTTTCTCCCCCGGGCCCGCGACCGAGCACATCGCGGTCTTCACGGACAGGGAGCTGCCGCAGGTCGAGAAGAAGGCGTGCTCGGCGCCGACCGCGTCCGCCATCAGCTCCTGCGCCTCTTCCAGCACGCCCTGGGACTCCCGGCGGTCGTCCAGGCCGTTGAGGGTCAGTACGTCCGAGCGGAAGACGTCGATGCCGAGTATTTCGGCGACCCGGGGGTCGGTGCCGCGGCCCTGTTTGTGCCCGGGCGGCCCGAACACGACGTCTCCGCGGCGCCGGAATTCCTCCAGGGCCTCGAGTACCGGTGCGCGCGAGTGATCCATGAGCGTCCTCTTCTTCTACTGCCCCTGCGGGCATGCGGGTGCGGCTCCGTCCGCGCGGGCCGCACCGTCCGCGTTGCACTCGGCGCGCACTCGAAACCCCGGGGGCCTGTCTTCAGGGGTGGTTCACGGGAACGACGTCACCTTGGCGGGGACGGTGCCGGTTCCGGAGGTGGGAGCGCCGGTGCTGTCGACGACATGGGCGTACTGGCCCTTGCCGCCGAGGGAGATCACCAGCAGGTCGTGCATCTTGATGCCCGAGCCGGTCGGGACCTGGAAGCCGTGGGCCTGGACGATCGACGGGTCGGCCGTGTAGTTGCAGTAGCTGCCGAGTCCCCAGGCCTCATGGGTGGTGACGGAGTCGGCGACCTTGTAGGCCGCGTAGCCGACGATGCCGTCATGGGTGATGGCGGCGGCGTCGGGGGCGTCGTACGCCTTCTCGTTCTGGAAGAAGATCGTCCGGCCGCGTTCGCCGTTCCAGTAGACGTCGTACTTGTTGAAGTGTTCGACGAACAGGCCGGTGGCGAGGACCTCGTCACCGTTGACCCTCAGGCCGTAGTCGGCGCGGTTGGTGTCCCAGCCGACGCCGCTGCCGTGGTCGGCGCGCCAGATCCAGGTGTGATCGATGATCGCGTCATTGCTGTCGACCACGAGCGAGTTGGCGGCGAGACCGGGTCCCGCGCCGCCGATGCGGAAGAACACGTCCTGCACGGTGGTCGGGTCGGCGGAGTGGTCTGCGGTGGCACCGGGCGTGCCGATGCGCAGCAGTGTGTCGGAGTTGACCGGTCCGGCGTCGATGAGGAAGCCGGCCAGCCGCACGCCGTCGACGTCCGCCACGTGCATCGCGTCGATGCCGTTGTCCGGGACGAGTGTGGCCACGCCCAGGCCGAGGACGACGGTGTCGGGGCGGGTGACGTCGATGGTCTGGTCGAGGTGGTAGATGCCGGGTGTGAAGAGCAGGTTGAGGCCTTGGGCGAGGGCCGCGTTGATGGTGGCGGCGGTGGCTCCCGGCTTGACGACGTAGAACCGGTCGAGCGGGAGGGACGTGCCCGGGGTGTTCGGCCAGGAGACGCCTCGGGCGTTGGTGCGCCGGGACGGCACGAACACCTTGTAGTCCGAGCCGTCCAGATAGAGGAACGGCTTCTCGCGGGAGACCGGGGTGGTGTCCAGGGTGGTGTACGGACCGCTGTCGAAGTTGGTCGCCGGCGCGCCCTGGACGCCTGAGAACGTCATGTTCCAGACGCCGTTGGTCCAGCCGCCGACCGAGCTGTCCCGGGTGTACCACTGCTGCTGGGAGTACGGGCCGACCGTGCCGTCGATCTTAGAGTCGGCGATGTAGCCGCCGGAGGCCCAGCCGTAGCCGGTGGGCGCGAGGTTGAGACCGCCCTCGACATGGATACGGCGGAAGGGCGCTGCCTGCGCCACGGCCCAGCGGTCGTCGCCGTTCGACGGCTTGACGGCGAGGTTCTCCGCCGAACGCCAGAAGTTCTGCGTGGCGTTGCCGTTGAACCAGCCGGCGTCGACCGTGACGTCCCCGTTGATCTGGGTGTCGTCGGGGTTCAGGCCGAGCCCGGAGATGGAGGTGTAGAAGCCGATCTGGGCGTTGATGCCGTTGTACGTGCCGGGCTTGAGCAGGAACTGGTAGCGGCCGGTGCCGAACTGGGCGGACTCCTGCTGCTTGAAGACGTCGTCGAACTTCTGCTGGAGGTCGGGGGTGGAGGGGTCCACGACGATGACGTTCGGGCCGAGGTCGCCGCCGCCCTGGATGGGGCCGGTCGCGGTGGTCGTGGTGTGCACGGCCATCTCCCAGAGGGAGTAGCCGTACCCGGTGCCGCGCGCGGTGCCGTAGATCCGGACGTACCGGCCCAAGCCGCTGACGTCGTACGACGCCGTGCCGCCGCCCGCGCCGGCGACGGTCTTGAGGGTGGTCCAGTTCTGGCCGTCGGTGGAGGCCTGGAGCTGGAAGTCCTTGCCGTAGGCGGTCTCCCAGTTCAGATCGATCGCGCACAGGTCCTCGACCGCGCCGAGGTCGACCTGGAGCCACTGCGGGTCGCTGAACCGGCTGGACCAGCGGGTGGAGGTGTTGCCGTCGAAGGCGGCGGAGGCGGGGGTGCCGCCGTTCTCGGTGGAGGACGCCGTGGCGGGCCGGCCCTGGGCGGCGTCGGCCGTGTCGCAGGTCCGGGTTCCGGCCGCGGCGGCCGGGGGGTGGGCCAGGGGCAGGGTGATCAGTGCGGCCGTGGCGGCCAGTGCGACACCCAGGGCCCTCGGTCCCGTGCGGCTTCTCATCCGGCTTCTCATCTGGCGGCTCCCAAGGGAAAACGGCTCAAGCAGCCGACGCTGCGGCTTAGTTCATGTTTTGATTTAAGTGGTGAGACAAGCGCCCGGCAAGCCTTCGGAAGCCAAAACCTTCAGAACCGCAGACTGTGTCCGCGCGCCAGGACGAGATGCGGGTCGAAGCGCCGTTTGGCGGCGGAGAGGGCCGGCCGGCGACTGCCGTGGTGTTCCCGCCAGTCGGCATCCGACATGGGCAGGGCGTTCACCGGATAGGCGACTGCGCCCTCGGAGCGGGCCAGTTCGTACGCGGCGCGGTTGGCGGCCACCATCGCCGCGACCGTCTCGGGGCTGCCGGGCGGCGCCGTGCGCAACAGGGCGAACAGGTGAAGGACTTCGCCGGAGGGGCGGCTGAAGAGGGGAGCCCGCAGTCGACTGGAGAGCAGCGGGTACAGCAGGACGAGGCCGGTGTCACGCAGATCGCGGAAGGCGGGATCGGCGAGCACGGCGCGGACGACGGACTCGGCGCTGTCGTGCGGCAGCAGCAGATTGAGCCACGGGTGCGGATACAGCCACTCCCCCGTCTCCCGCAGGACCTCCTCGTCGGTGTCCACTCGATGGGCGAACTCGCCGTAACCCAGGTCCTCCGTCTCCAGTGCGGCGGGATCATGCCCGAGTCCGTCGAGCAGGGCTGCGTCGTCGGGCGGGCAGGGGCCGTCGTACGGGGCCACGGCCTCGATCATGTACTGCCAGCCGTGCTCGCCGGTCGGCCGGGCCTGGCCCTCCAGATAGGAGAAGCGCTGCTCCTCGGCGAGCCGCCGCTGGTCGGCGAGGTAGCGGCTGAGGTCGGCGTAGTACAGGCAGTGGCGGCGGACCCGGGCGGGGGCCGGCACCAGACGTAGCGTGGCGGCCACGATGACGGCGCACTGGCCGAGTCCGGCGAGCACGGCGTGGAACAGCTGCGGATCCCGGTCGGGCGAGCAGCGCCGGGGCTCCCCGGCCCCCGTCACCACCTCCAGCTCCAGGACCTGGTCCGCGACCAGGCCGTGCCGGTGGCCGGCCCCGCCGAGTCCGCCCGCCGACAGGACCCCGCCGACGCTCGCGCCGAGGTAGTCGGTGAGGACCGGCGGGGTACGGCCGTACGGCAGGGTGGCGGCGAGCACCTCGCGCCACAACGCCCCTGCCTCGACGGTCACTTGACCGTCCGCCACGGGACCGACCCGGTTCATCTCCCGCAGGTCTAGCACGATCCCGCCGCCAGCCTGCCCCTGGCCGTACATCGAGTGACCGCCGGCGCGCACGCTCACCGGGATGCCCCGGGGTCCGGCGAACTCCAGCAGGTCCTGGATCTCGGCGGCGGACCGGGGGCGCAGGACGCCGATCGGAGTCTCATGCACGATGTGCCCGAAGTCCTGCGCACACGCGCGGAGGCTCTCGGCTCCCGTGTCCAGGGCGGGGCCGAAGCGGGTGACGAGGTCGGCGGCCGAGGTCATACGGGCATCACACCAGACAGGCGGCACCTCCGTCGAGCAGGCAGGCCCACCACTCTACGACGCAACACCGTGAAGTGCCTCCGCCAACTCCCCTAGCCCCTCCGGTTCTTGACGAGCTGCAGCAGTGCGGCGTGGGTCTCCGCGTCGGCCGCCGCGACGAGACCGCCCGCGCCGCTGAGCACGGGCTCGCCATACAGGTCGGTCACCGTGCAGCCGGCCGCCCGGCACAGGGCGATCCCTGCCGCGAAGTGCACGCTGTCGCGCAGGTCGCCGTCGGTGACGTAGGCGGCCCGGCGTCCGGCGGCGACCCAGGCCACGGCGAGGGTGCTGGAGATCACCCGGGGCCGGAACCGTTCGGTGAAGCCCGGGTCGGCCAGGAGGCGGACCGCCTGAAAGCGGGGGGCGTTGGGGAACGGCGGATCGAGGTTGACGTCCACCAGCGCGGAGCCGGCCCAGGGCGTCAGCCGTTCGTCCGCGCCGTCGCTGTGGACCCAGGCCGCCTCGCCGTCGGTCCAGAACACCTCGCCGCTGAACGGGTCGGCGGTCGCGGCGGCCGTGACCTCGGGCCCCTGACGCAGGGCGACGTTCACCCCCAAGAGCATGGTCCGCACCGCGTAGTTGAGGGTCCCGCACAGCGGGTCGACCAGCCAGCGGCGGTGGGCGTCGGCGGCGCCGGAGCGTCCGCTCTCCTCGCCGGTCACGGCGTCGTCCGGGCGGGCGGCGCCCAGCACGTCCAGGATGGCCCGCTCTGCGGCGAGGTCCGCCTCGGTCGCGAAGTCTCCGGCGGACTTCTCGTGGCGTTCGAGCCGACTGCCGTAGAGGTCGCGGACGACGGCGGCGCCCGCCTGGGCCGCTGCCAGGGCCAGGCGGGCGTCGGAATCCCCGTTGATGATCGACATGGGCGCAGGGTAGCCGGAGGTTTCCCGGCGTACGAAGGGAGTTGAGTGTCCCCGACGGTCTGTCGCGGCGCCTGGGTGGAGCGCTCAGGTCGCGGTGAAGGACAGGTTCTGTTCCGCAGCGGAGCGCCCCGCGCCGACCGAACTGCCGCTGCTGGCCGTCCAGGTGCGCACCGGCGTGGTCTCGGCGAGCCGGCCCGAGGTGCCGGAGAGGCCGAGCACGAGTCCGCTGTAGCGGTTGACGAGACGGTAGGTGCCACCGGAGCCGTTCGGGATCACGAACCACTGCTGGCCGACGGAGGGCCCGCCGGTCCGTGCAGCGGTGACGGTCGGTCTGGCGCCCCAGGCCCGGCCGGCCGCCGAGGACGAGTCGACGCCGAGCAGCCGCCCGCTCGCGGCGTTGGTGAGGGTGAAGGCTCCGTCGCCGGTCGGGGTGAAGGACCAGATGTCGCGGCCGGATGTGGCGGGCCGCGCCAGCGAGGTGGTGGCGCCGCCGCGGGCCGCCTGGGCCAGGATCCGGCCCGCACCGCTCGCGATGCGGTAGGTGCGGCTCGTGTCCATCGGGGCGGCGGCGGGCGCGGAGGAGTCGACGGTGATGTCGACGTACTCGCCGGAGGCGTCGTGCGAGCAGCCGAAGGCGCAGTAGGAGCGGAAGGACCTGCCGACGATCGCGGAGCTGGTGCGGTTGGCGCTGTCGAGGAACCAGCGGTACCAGGAGGCGTTGGTGTAGCTGCCGGTGTCCCCGATCAGGCGCCACCTCTGGGTGCTCAGGTCGTCGGTGGCGTAGAGGTACTGCGGTGAGTTGCCGCTCTGGTCGACGGTCTGCGGTTCGCCGATGTACAGCCCGAGATGGGCGTCGTAGGCGATGTTCATCACGAACAGCGGCGAGGTCGGCGGCATCTTCCCGGCCGCGATCTGCTGGGCGGCCGTGCCGGTGTTGGCCGGGTCGTACTCGGCGGAGGCGGGGGTGTAGCCGGCGGGGTGGTCGGCGTCGACGGGGACGATGTCGCTCTCCTTGCCGCCGGTGCCTGGCTGCGACCAGGCGCCGTCGTACCACTTGCGCCAGGAGCCGGGCGCCATCTTGGCCGAGATCGGGGCGCGTGCCACGTGCTCGTAGAACGCCTTCCAGCCACCGCTCTTGTCGATGATCCGGGAGCCGTAATAGACGTAGAAGTAGCCGGACGCGGTGTCGACGAAGAGGCGCTGGTCGCCGTCGCCGTAGGAGTACGTCTGGTTCGGGAAGGCCGCCGTGTCCCCGCGCTGGGTGCTGTACGGGGAGGTGATCGCATGGTCCTTGACGGTCCAGGTGCGGCCCCGGTCGGTGGAGACGGCGTAGTCGATGGCGTCGTAGTGCAGTCCGTCGCCGAAGGGCTGCGGGGTGAACTCGTTGTGCACCAGGCCGTACCAGTCGCCGGTGTCGGGGTCGACCCACACCCCGGACAGGTCGCAGTAGTTCCTCTGGGCGTAGCCGGAGCCGCTCGGCGCGTACGTCGCCTCCCGGCCGGTGGGGCTGTTGTTGCAGCGCCAGGTGGTGTCGTCGTTGCGGTCGGCGGGGTTGGCCGGGTTCACCGACTTGCTCAGCGTCCTGTCGAAGGTCGCGGAGTCGAAGTCCTTGCCCGTGTAGAAGTCCCAGGAGCGCGGGTCCTTGGCGCCGTACAGGGCGGCGGACTGCTGGTAGTGGAAGGTGCCGTCCCGGTCGAGATAGGGGCTGGCGGGGGTGTCCGTGGGGTGGGTGAAGGGCACCGGGGTCCCCACGGTCACGGTGTAGCCGGCGTCGGCGGGTGTGGCGGCCGGTGCGGGGGACGCGATGCCACCGCCCAGGACCAGGGCGGCGGTCGCGGCCGCCGCACCGCCCGCTCTGCTCAAGAGTCGCAACTGTGCTCCTTGTTGCCGAGGGTTCCGAAGGGCCGGTCGCACGGAACGATCCGGCCCCGGCGTTTCCCCGGCAATGGACTCCAGTGCTCCGCCTCTTGCACTTTCGCGCGGTGGCGGACGCCACCGCGCGCCGGTCAGGGCTCCTCGGGCGGGGCGGCGGACAGCGGGCTCTCCCAGGCCAGTTGGCGGATGAGCCCCGCGTCCGGGTCGGCGGGGCGGGCGATGACGGGACGCGGGCGGGCCGGGTCCGTACCGCCTCGGGTGATACCGCCGCTGACGGTGATGTTGTGCTCCACGCGCGGCCGGCGGTGCGCCTCGTAGGCGGCGAACGCGGCGGGCGGGCCGGGCAGATCGCGCAGCGCCTTGGCCAGGACGACGGCGTCCTCCAGGGCCATGGAGGCGCCC
Organism: Streptomyces sp. NPDC031426; assembly: GCF_055581585.1. Taxonomy (NCBI): domain Bacteria; kingdom Bacillati; phylum Actinomycetota; class Actinomycetes; order Kitasatosporales; family Streptomycetaceae; genus Streptomyces; species Streptomyces sp. NPDC031426. Next base: position 333,592 of record NZ_JBVIJE010000002.1, on the reverse strand, counting down.
TGGCCGGTGGCCGGGGAGGCGGCGTGGGCCGCGTCGCCGATGAGCAGCACGCGTCCGGTGTGCCATACGGCGCCGAGCGGAAGCTCGGTGGCGTTGGTGACCAGGACGGAGCCGACGGAGGCGGCGACGACGGCCCCCATCGGCACGGAGTCCTCGCGCAGCAGCGGCAGCAGCTCCTCGCGCCAGGCGACCTCGCGCACGGATCCGCCGTCGGGCAGGGGGTCCGTGTTGACGCGGGCGAACCAGTACGCCTCCCGCGTCGGCGACACCGCGTACCCGAAGGTCGCCTTGCTGCCCCGGATGAAGGTGATGCGGCCGGTCTTGGCCACGCGCGGCGCGGAGCCGGTGTAGCCGTAGTAGACCCGCTGACCCGAGTAGCACGGCCGCACCCCGGGGGTGAGGATCCCGCGGACCGTCGAGTCGAGTCCGTCGGCGCCGATGAGGAGGTCGGCGTCGGCGGTGGTGCCGTCGGCGAAGTGCGCGGTCACGCCGTCCGGGGCCTCGGTCACGTCGGTCAGGCGGACCCCGTGACGCACCGGGATGCCACGCCCGGCCGCCTCCTGCTGGAGGGCCGCGTTGAGCTCGCCGCGGCGCAGACAGCGGTAGCGCAGCCCGGGTTCGGCGACCTCGCCGAGGGGTGCCTGCGCTGTCGAGCAGCCGCAGCGAGGTCAGTGGAAAACCGACGGCCGTGACGGCGTCCGTGGCGTCGAGCTGGGCCAAGGCGCGCATTCCGTTGCTGGCCAGGGTCAGGAACGCCCCGATGTCCTCGGCCGTGTCGGGGTGTGCCTCGTACACGGTCACGTCGTATCCGGCCTTGTGCAGCCCGAGCGCGGCCGCGGTCCCCGCGACGCCGCCGCCGATCACCAGTGGCCTCGTCGCGTCCGTCCCGCTCAAGTGCCGCTCCTCGCGTCGACAGTGGTGGTGACCATCTAAGGGCAGGAACGGGTTCGGTGGCGGGGTGGGGGCCGAGATCAGGACAGGAGACCGGTCTTCGGACCCGCCGGCCGGTGCTGTGCACACAGGCACCCCCTGAATGACGGGTTCCTTGCGGGAAAGTGGGTACTCCCCGGCCATGCGGGTGAGTGTGCTGGATGCGGGGTCGAACACGGTTCGGTTGGTGATCGCGGATGTGGACGATGGCGTTCCGCTGCCGGTGCACACCGTCAAATGGAAGCTGCGCCTGTCCGAACACGTCGGTCCGGACGGCACCATCTCCGACGAGGCGGTGGAGCGGCTGGTGAAAGCGGTGGGCGCAGCGGGGGCCACCGCCCGGAGATGGCATGCGACGGGGCCGCTGGCCTTCGCGACCGCGGTGGTGCGCGGCGCGCCGAACCGGCAGGAGGTGCTGCGCCGGGTGGCCGCCGGAACCGGGATCCGCATGTGCACCCTGCCGGGTGAGACCGAGGCCGAGCTGACCTTCCTGGCGGCCCGGCGCTGGCTGGGCTGGCACGCCGGCCCGCTCGCGGTGCTCGACATCGGCGGCGGCTCCCTGGAGGTGGCCTTCGGCCGGGGCCGGCTGCCCGACTTCGCCGCGTCCCTGCCGCTCGGCGCACGCCGCCTCACCCAGGAGCACCTCGCGGTGCAGGACCCGCCGGGGCCGGAGGAACTGAAGGAACTGCGTCGCCGGATCCGCCATGAGCTGCGGGACGTGGCCTCGCGGATCCGCTGGGAACGGCCGCGCACCGCCGCGGTCAGCTCGCGTACGTTCCAGCAGCTGGCCCGGCTCTGCGGGGCGGCACCGGGGCGCTACGGCCCGTTCGTGCAGCGGCGGATGCGCTGCCGGGACCTGCACGAGGCGGTGTGCACCCTCGCCGCGCTGCCGGTCGCCGAGCGGGCCCAGCTGCCCGGGATCTCGGCGCCGCGCGCCGAGCAGAGCCTGGCCGGAGCGGTCGTCGGGCACACGGCGCTCAAGCTCATGGGGCTGCGCGGAGCCGTCGTCTGTCCCTGGGCCATCCGCGAGGGCGTGCTGCTGCGCTACATCGAGGACGGCGCGGACTGGTGGACGGACACGACCGGCACCACCGACACCACGACACCACCTCCCGCGACCCCCTTGCGCATCGCGGCCCCACGGGCCTGAGTTCGTCCAAAGACCCCGCACCGAATGTAGCGATCACGACAATTGCTGGGTAGTCATGCCCCTATGCCTTTACGTCGATCACGATCACGCTCGGGAATGACGCGAACGAAACGCCTCGCCGCGCTTGTCGCCGCGGCGGCGCTGGTCCTCGTGGGCTGCGACAGCGGCGCCACGTCGCACTCCGGCGACGGACGGCAGCAGCTGACCGTCGCGGCCCTGCCGCTCACCGACTCCGCCGCCCTCTATCTGGCCCGGGACCGCGGGCTGTTCGCCAAGGAGGGCCTGGACGTGCGCATCCAGCCCGTGCAGCAGAGCATCCAGGCGCTGCCCGCGCTGCTCAAGGGCCAGGTGGACGTGATCGCGAGCGCGAACTACGTCACCTATTTCCAGGCGTACGAGAAGGGCACCCTGGACCTGCGCATCCTCGCCGAGGGCGTCCGGATCGCCCCGCACATGATGGACGTCCTCGTGCCCGGGGACTCGGCGCTGAAGAAACCCGCCGACCTCGCGGGCAGGAAGGTCGCCGTCGCCGTCCTCAACAACATCCAGTCCCTGACGCTGAACGCGATCCTGGACGGCCAGGGCGCCGGCCGGCCCGTGTACCGGCAGATCCTGTTCCCGCAGATGGGGCCCGCCCTGCAGCGGGGCCAGGTGGACGCCGCCCACGTGGTCGAGCCCTTCGACACCGCCGTCCAGGGCGAGCTGGGCGCGCGGGTGCTGCTGGACGGAGGATCCGGACCGGCGCGCGGCCTGCCCGCCAGCGGGTACGTCACCACGGCCGACTTCGTGAAGAAGAACCCCAAGGCCGCGGCGGGCTTCCGGCGTGCCGTCGAGGCAGCCTCCAGACTCGCCGCCGAGGATTCGGGAGCGGTCCGCGCGGAGCTGCCCAAGTACACCAAGGTGACCGCGGACCAGGCCAAGTCGATCCATCTGCCCGACTATCCGGCGACCGCCGACCCGGCGGCACTGCGCCGGCTCATCAAGCTCATGCGCGCCCAGGGGCTGTTGAGCAAGGACATCGATCCGGCCCCCGTGCTGGTGACATGACACGCCGTCAGGAGCTGCTCCTCGGTCTGCTCGGCGCGGCGGGTGCCTTCGGGGTCTGCGAGGCGGTCGCCCGCGCCGGGATCGTACGGCGCAGCTACTTGCCGCCTGCCTCCGAAGTCCTCGCCCGCGCCGCCCGGTTGGCCGGCGACCCCGCCTTCCTCGACGGGATCGGGGTGACCCTGCGGGCGTGGGCGCTGGGTCTTGGGCTCGCCTGTGCCATCGCCGTACCGCTGGGGTTGCTGCTGGGCGCGGTACCGGTGGTGGAGGCCGCCGTACGCGCGGTGATCGAGTTTCTGCGGCCCCTGCCGTCCGTCGCGCTGATCCCGCTGGTGTCGCTGCTGCTCGGTTCGGGCACGCGGACGGAGGTGACGCTGATCGCGTACGCCTCGCTCTGGCCGGTGCTGTTCAACACCGTCTACGGCCTCGGCGAGACCGATCCGCTGGCCAAGGACACCCTGCGCGCCTTCGGCTTCGGGCGGCTCGCGGTGCTGCTGCGGGTGGAGTTGCCGGCCACCGCCCCGTTCATCGCGGCCGGTGTGCGCATCTCGGCCGCGGTCGCCCTGATCCTGGCCGTCGCGACGGAGATCCTCTCCGGCTTCGGCCAGGGTCTCGGGATCTTCATCGCCCAGGCCCAGACGGAGACGGACGGCACGCGGGACGTGCTGGCGGGAGTGGTGTGGGCGGGCGGTCTCGGGCTGGTGATCAACGGCGTACTGGTCGGCGCGGAGCGGCGGTTGTTCGCCTGGGCGCGGGAACCCCACCCGGAACCAGTCGAGTTGCGGCGGAGCCGCTCATGACCCGGGGCAGCGCTCGGATCTCGGCCCCACCGGAACCGCGCCGGGTCACGGCCGTCCCCTTCCTGCTGCGCTGGTCGGTGCTCCTCGTCGCCGTCGCCTGCTGGGAGCTGGCCGCCCGTGCCCAGGGCAGCGTGTACTTCCCGCCACCGCTGCGCATCGCCCGGCACGCCCGCGACCTGTGGTTCTCCGGGCCCGTCGGCCATCTGTTCCTCACCCCGGCCGCCGTCGACACCATCCTGCCGAGCCTGGGCCGGATGGCGGCCGGCTTCGCGCTCGCCGCCGTCGCCGGGGTCACCGTGGGGATCCTGGTGGGCCGCTCGCGCCGGGCGTACGCGCTGTGCAACCCGGTGCTGCAGTTCGCACGGGCCGTGCCGCCGCCCGCGCTGGTGCCGGTGTTCGTCGTCGTCTTCGACTTCGGTACGCCCATGCAGGTGGCGTCGATCGTGTTCAGCGCCGTATGGCCGGTGCTGATCAACTCGGCGGAGGGCGCCCGCGCCACCGACCCGCTGCGGCTCCAGGTGGCGGCCGTGCTGCGGCTGACGGCGCCCGAACGGCTGTGGTTCCTGATCCTGCCGTCGGCGCTGCCCCGGATCTTCGCGGGGCTCCGGCTCAGTCTCTCGCTGTGTCTGATCCTGATGGTGTTCTCGGAGCTGCTGCCGGGCAGTGACAACGGCATCGGCTTCACGCTCACCGACGCCCAGACGCGCTCCGATCTGCTCACCGTGTGGGCCGCGCTGCTGCTGCTCGGCGCGCTCGGGTATCTCCTCAACACCGGTCTGCTGGCGGTCGAGAAGCGGCTCGTCGGCCCCGGATCGTATGCAGGGAGGGCAGCATGACGACGGCCACGGTGCGCGAGGCGGTCGTACGGCTACTGCGCGACACCGGCATGACCACGGTCTTCGGGAATCCGGGGTCCACGGAACTGCGGATGTTCCGTGACTGGCCGGACGACTTCACCTATGTGCTGGGCCTGCAGGAGTCCGTCGCCGTCGGCATCGCCGCCGGGCACGCGCTCGGCACCCGGCGTGCCGCGTTCGTCAGCCTGCACTCGGCCGGCGGGGTGGGGCACGCGCTGGGCGCGGTGTTCAACGCCTTCCGCGACCGGGTGCCGCTGGTGATCGTGGCGGGACAGCAGGCGCGCTCCCTGATCCAGCTGCGGCCGTTCCTCGGCGCCGACGAACCGGCCCTGTTCCCGCGCCCGTACGTGAAGTCCGCCCGCCAGCCGGAACGCGCCGAGGACGTGCCGGCGGTGCTCGCGGAGGCGTACCGGATCGCCATGACCCATCCACGCGGCCCGGTGTTCGTGTCCGTGCCCGAGGACGACTGGGACCGGCCCGCCGAGCCCGTCGCGCCCCGCACGGTGCACTCGGCGTTCACGGCCGCCCCGGACGCCCTCGACGCGCTCGCCGCCCGGCTGGCGGCCTGCGCGCGCCCGGCGCTCGTGGTGGGGCCCGGCGTGGACGACGAGGACGCGCTGGACGAGGTCCGGGTGCTGGCCGAGCGGATCCGGGCCGGGGTGTGGATCAGTCCGCTCTCCGGCCGCTCCGGCTTCCCGGAGTCGCATCCGCTGTTCCAGGGGTTCCTGCCGCCGATCGCCCGGCAACTGGCGGCGCGCCTCGCGCCGTACGACGTGGTGGTCGCCCTCGGCGCGCCGGTGTTCACCTATCACGTGGCGGACGGCGGCCCGCCGCTCGCGCCCGGCACCGAGCTGTTCCATCTGGACTGCGACCCCGGCCAGGCGGCCTGGCTGCCCACCGGCACCAGTATCGTCACCACCCTGCGGCCCGCCCTGGCCCGGCTCGCCGGGCTGCTGACGGAGCCCGACCGCCACCCGCCGCCGCCCCGGCCCGCGCCCGCCCCGGCCCGCGCCGAGAAGCACATCACGCCGGAGCTGTTCTTCGATCTGCTGCGCGCCCGGCTGCCGCGCGACCGGGTCCTCGTCGAGGAGGCGCCGAGCCACCGCGACGCGCTGCACGCGCGCGTGCCGGTCGAGTCGGGCGGCGGTTTCCTCACCACGGGCAGCGGGGCGCTCGGCTGGGGCCTGCCCCTCGCGGTGGGCCGGGCGCTCGCCGACCGGCGCCGGGTGGTGTGCGTGGTCGGCGACGGCTCGGCGCTGTACTCGGTGCAGGCCCTGTGGAGCGCGGCCCGGCATGCGGCTCCGGTCACCTACGTCCTTCTGGACAACGGCGGTTACGCGGCCGTCCGGGCACTCGGCCGCCGGATCGGCGTCGCACCCGTCCCCGGTACGGACATCACGGGCATCGACTTCGCGGCCCTCGCCGAGTCCTTCGGCTGCCCCGCGGCCCGCGCCGAACACCCGAACGAGCTGCCGGCCGCGCTGGACCACGCCCTGGGCCGGGGCGACGGCTCCGGCCCCTTCCTGCTGCACGTGCGGGTCGGCGGCAGCACGGGCACCCTCTACGAGCCCTGGGCCGGGTGACGGATGCTGCGCCTCGACTCCGTCAGCCGGCACTTCGGCGAGCAGCACGTCCTCGACGGCATCACCCTCACCGTGCCCGACGGCCAGCTGCTGAGCGTCGTCGGGCCCTCGGGCTGCGGCAAGTCCACGCTGCTGCGCACGATCGCCGGGCTGCTGCCCGCGCAGGAGGGCACGATCACCCTCGACGGGACACCGGTGACCGGCGTACCGGAGCGGCTCGCGGTCGTCTTCCAGGAGTACGGCCGCTCGCTGCTGCCCTGGCTCACCGTCCGCGACAACGTGGCCCTGCCGCTGCGCCGCAGGGGCCTCGGGCGCGCGGCCCGCCGGGCCGAGGCCGAGACGATCCTGGAACGGGTCGGCCTGCACGGGGTCGCCCGGCGCCGTCCCGGCGAGCTGTCCGGCGGCATGCAGCAACGGGTCGCCATCGCCCGCGCCCTGGTCTGCCGGCCCTCCCTGCTGCTGATGGACGAGCCGTTCGGCTCGCTGGACGCGGGCACCCGCGAGGACCTGGAGGACCTGCTGCTGGAGGTCCACCGGACGAACGGCACGACCATCGTGTTCGTCACCCACGACATCGACGAGAGCGTGTACGTCGGTGACCGCGTCGTCGTCCTCTCCCCCGGCCCCGGCTCCCGTGTGGTCCGCGATCTGCCGGTCGGCCTGCCCGGCGAACGGGACCAGCTCACCACCCGGAGCCTGCCGGGGTTCGTGAAGCTGCGCACGGAGGTCGGACGGGCCGTGCGCGGCGGCGGCTGAGGCATCCTGGGAGGCGTACTCGGGAGGCCGGGAGGTGCTGGCATGCGGTGGTGGGCCGGTGGATGTGCGATCGCGGCGGTCGTCGTACTGGCGGGGTGCGGGGCGTCGGCGGGGCGGGGAGCGGGGGCGGGAGCCGGTACCGGAGCGTCCGGGAGCCGGTCGGCGCGGCCGTCCGGGTCGCCCGGCGCCTCAAAGGCCCCGAGCGGCTCGGCGTCGAACGGTGGGACGGTCGCGCCCTCCAGGGCGCCCTCGGCCCCGGCCTCCACGTCCCCGGGAGGCTGCGTCGCCGGGCGGGCGGATGTCTCCGTGGCCCCCGGTGGTCCCGTCCGGCGCCGGCTGTGCGTGCGCCCCGGGACGGTCGTGGCTCTCACCCTGCTGCCGCGTCTCGACGACAAACGGTGGACGGGGGTGCTGAGTTCGGCGCCGGCGCTCGTGGTGGCATCGGACTGGCGGGTGCACGCGGACGGCACCGCGCACGCCACCCTGCGCTGCGCGGGCACCCGGGGCGGTACGGCGCAGGTCACCGCCGCCGCCAAGGCACCGGACATCGCCGGTGCCGCGCGCCCGGTCTTCACGCTGGACGTGGACGTGGTGCCGTACGCGCAGGAGGGGTGACCCCGGGGCCCGGGAGTCACCCCTCCTGATTCAGCGGGAGGTCAGCGGAGGTCGCACAGCCTGACCGTGTAGATGCCGCGGCCGTGCGTGGCGGCGTACAGCGTGCCGCCGTCGGGGCTCGTCTTGAGCTGGAGCACGGCGACGGCCGGCAGGCTGCCGATCCGCTGCCAGGTGGTGCGGCCCGGCGCACGGTAGACGACACCGAGGTCGGTGGCGACGGCGAGGCCGCCGTCCGCGGTCACCAGCGCGGAATCGGTGGGCACGTCGGGCAGGTTGGCCGAGATGTCCTTCCAGGTCGTCCCGCCGTCGGTGGACTCGAAGACATGGCCGACGCCCGCGCCGGGGCCCTCGGTCCAGCGCCGGGAGAAGCCGTTGACGGCGAGGAAGACATGGTCGGCGTTCTTCGGGTCCACGGCGAACCCGCTCAGGTACCGGTTGGGCACCGTGCCGTCGGCGGGCAGGCTGATGTCGTGCCAGCCGGTGCCGTCCGCGTTGCCGACGGCGATTCCGCGGGCGAACCCCTGGTTGTTGCAGGGGCCGCACCAGGCGGCGTAGATCTTCCCGCCGGACGCGGCGACGGCGGTCGCCACCCGGCCGGCGCCGAAGTCGTGGACGCTGGTCCACTCCTTGCCGCTGCGGATGACGTAGCCGTGGGTCTGCACCCAGATGTGCCGGCCGCCGGCGACCCAGGTGTTGCCGTCCTTCATGTCCGCGGCGAGCGGGGCGATGAAGCGGGCCTCGCTGGTGGCGTTGTCGGGCGGGGCGACGGAGTACGAAGTGGCCTTGCTCGGGTCGGTCGCCCAGCTGCCGTCGTTCACCGCGCAGTTCTGGGTGACCTGGACGGCGAGGTAGACGTACTCCTGGGCGATGTTGCAGCCGTTGGCGGGGTCGGTGAGGGTGTCGCCGCCATCGCCGCCGAAGTTGGAGCCCATGACCTTGTCGTCGCCGCGCAGGATGGACTGGCCGTTGTCCTGCAGGCCGCCGGTGACGGACAGGCCGCCGTGGTCGAGGTCCTTGCCGATGCCGACGGAGTAGTACTGGAGGGTGTCGATGGTGCCGTCGTTGAGGGAGGTCCAGTCGGTGGCGTGGCCGGAGGCGTCCTGGGAGCCGTTCACCGGGCGCTTGTAGACGCCGCCGTCGTTGCCGACGTACACGAAGCTCTTGCCGTGGTAGCGGCCGATCGCGACGCCGTGCTGGTCGGAGTGGGTGGTCGGGTTGCAGTCACCGGTCTGCTTGGCCGGGTCGATGCTCCAGCAGGAGAAGGTGAAGTTCCAGTACGGGCCGACCGTCGACCAGTTGGCGCCGCCGTCCTTGGTCTCGTAGACCTCTTCGAGGCCGGCGTACACGTGCTGCGGGTCGGCCGGGTCGACGGCGAGGAACTGGTTGTACCAGGCCTGGACGCCGGGCATGTAACCGGCGGTCGTCAGCGCCGAGTTGTCGGCGGCCAGGCCTTTGTAGTCGGCGACCTTCGTCCAGGGCCCGGTCGGCGAGCCGGACTTGGAGACGTAGATGCCCTCCAGGCCGCTGTCCGGGTTGGTGCTCAGCTGCTGCGGGGACTGGTCGATGGCGTAGTAGCGGGAGCCGTCGGCGGAGCGGGCGAAGGTGACGTTGCCGACGTTGCCGGCGTCGGCCGGGAGGTCACCGAGGCCGCTGGTGATCCGGGTCCAGGTGCCGCCCACCCTGGTGTAGAAGCCGTTGTAGTCGTCGCCGCCGCGCCAGCCGACGGCGAGGACCACCTTGGCCGGGTCCTTGGGGTCGATGGCGATGTCGTTGGCGATGTTCTTGTACGGCGCGTTCGGGTCGCCGGCCTTCGCACCGCCCGGCAGGAAGTCCGGGTTGGGCGCGAACTCCAGCTTCCAGGCGCCGCCCAGGTTCTTCGTGGAGTGGCTCCACACGCCCTTGCTGGTGGCCGCCCACACCTTGCCGCCGCCGAAGCGCAGCTCGTGGATGGTGGTGCTCTCCAGCTCGTCGCCGCCGACCCGGCTGCGCGCCGAGAAGGTGCCGTGGTGCGGGTGCGTGAGGACGTAGACGCCGCTGCCGAGGTAGGCGTCGGAGTTGGTGGTCGCCTCGCCCGTGCCCAGCCACAGCCGGCCGGCGCCGTCGAGGGCGAGGGCGCCGGTGGACTGGGCGGGCAGCCGGTCGCTGATGGGCTTCCAGTGGCCGCCCCCGCCGCGCGAGCGCCACACGCCGCCGCCGGCGCTGCCCGCGTAGACGTAACCGTCGTCGTCCGCGGCGATCGCCGCCATCCGGCCGGTGACGTTCCCGCCGCCGCCGCTGGAGTTGGAGTCGATGTCGCGGTAGCGCGGGTCGTCGGAGTTGTACGGCAGGTCGGTGATGTTGCGCCAACTGCCTTCGGTCCGCCGGAGGTTGTTCAGGTCGTGCCAGGCCGCGCCGTACGCACCCGGTGCGACCACACCCGGCGAGGTGCGGGCCTCGGCGTACTGGTCCGCGCCCTCGGCGATCTCGTCCGCCTCGTTGCCGTGATCGCCGTCCGCCGCCACGTGCGGTGACATGGCACCCACGGACTGCTCGCGCTCCTTGGCGAGTTGGCCGAGGACCCGCACACCGAAGGGGCTCACCGATCGCCCCGAGGCGGCGGACGGGGGTATCGCGACCAGTGCGGCGGACGCGGCGAGCGCACAGACGGTGAACCACCGTCTTCTGTGGGTTGGTACGGACACCAGGGGCCTCCTGAAGGGCATCGACACTGCCGACCAGGAGACCCGATCACGCCCGCGCGAAAACAGCCGCCGCTTGGCGAAATTTTGACGAGAACCTGCCAGTAGCTACCGCTCCGGAAGGCGATTCTTCCGGGCGGCCGGGGAAGCCGCCACGCCCTGGGTGCGCACCCTGCCCACCGTCTTCAGCAGCCGGTCGGCCGGGGCGCGCAGCTGCGGATGGGCGTTGACCGTGTTCCGCAGCCCCCGCACCGGCCTGCGCCACAGCCGGTGGGCGAGCGCCACCGGGTGCGGGCGGGCCGCGAAGCCCTCGGCGACCCGCAGTTCACGGGTCTTGAGCCAGTCCTTGTACTCCTTGTCGCCGCGCCCGAGGTCCACGAGGGTCACCCCGTGCCGGGCCGCCGCCTCGGCGGTCCGCAGATGCATCATCAACCCCGGTGAGTAGTAGTGCAGTTCGGGGTCGTAGGCGGTGAACCAGGCCGCCAGCACGGTGCTCGACCGGGGTCCGAAGTGGGCGGCGACCGGCCGGTCGCCCGCGTACAGCACGGACAGCACTCCGGTGAAGTGCTCCTCGCGGACGCGGAAGAGATGGTCGACCAGGCCGACGATCCACGGCCGGGAGAACCGGTCCATGCGGCCGGTCCTGCGGTACTGCGCGGACTTCCAGCGCATGAGGGTGCGCAGCACCTCCGGGTCGCGCTCGTCGAACTCGAACCGCACCTCGCCGATGTCCCGGCCGAGCCGCCGCTCCTTCTTCAGCGTGGTCTTGGCCAGGCCCGGGTAGGTGCTCCGCAGCCACTCCGGGTAGCCGCCGTCGCCGGGCTTCACATCGATCACCGGCGAGGCGAAGGTGCCGGTGACGTGCGAGGCGAACGGCCGCTGCTCCTGGACGAGATGGTCGAACTCGAAGATGCTGAGCCCGCAGGCCCGCAGCAGGTCCTCGGCGTTCCAGGTGACCCCGGGCCGGTGCACGAGGGCCTGGCAGTCGGACAGTCCGAGCCCGATGGCCCGTCCGGTGCCGAACGACCCCCGCTCGTACGCGAAGAACCCGGCCGGTTCCCCGCCCTCGCGCAGGACCGCCACCCGGGCCGCGCGCCGGTAGCGGCCGACGCCGATCGCGAACTCCGGTGCGAGGAAGGGATTGGAGTACTCGGGCGACTCGTCCATCGCGCGGTGCCAGGCCCCGCACAGCTCGGGCGTCAGCTCGCCGGGTCTGTGGATGGTGATCTCCACCTCAGTTCGACCGCCCTTCCGCAGGCTCCGCGAGCGGCGCGCCCGAAGCGGCGCAGACCGGTGAGGCGTGTGGATCATGGCTCATGGATCGCATGGGCGACCGCTCCCCCCATGACGCGCCGGGCGCGTCCTGCCACTCGTTCCGATGTGCGCCGCATCCCCTCCGCGCGCGACTGCTCAAACGTCGCGAAACAGGGCGCACACTGTCAAGGGTGCCTCAGGCGACGGAAGATCCGCCACGGGTCTGCCGACTTCGTGACAAGCCTGCTGCAATCCACCTCATCGGGGCCGGCGGCCCGGCTGTTCCGTCGTGGTGTCCAGGTCCTGAGTGCCGATCACCGAGAGCAGCTCCAGCTGGGCGGCTCCCTCGGTGCCGGGCGGGGCGCTGAACCACAGCAGGCGCTGCCGGCCGTCCTCGCTGAAGAGGCTGTGACAGTCCAGCTCGATGACGCCGAGCGAGGGGTGGACGATCCGCTTGTGGTCGGTGCGGCGCAGGGCCACCTCCCGCTGCTCCCACAGCTCGGCGAACTCCGTGCTGCGCCGCAGCAGCGTGGCCACCAGCCGGGTGACGTCGGCGTCCTTGGCGCGCCGGGCCGCTACCGCCTGGAGGTCGGCGGTGAACACCCGGGAGTGGTGCGGATGGTCCTCGGCCGGGTAGAGGCCGCGGGCGGCGGGGTCGGTGAACCACCGGTACACGAAGCCGCGGTGGGGCCCGCGTCCGCTCGGCATCGCACCGAGCAGCGCCACGGCGAGGGGGTTCTGCACAAGCGGTTCGTGCAGGTCGGTGATGACCTGGGCGGGGGTCGTGGTGAGCCGGTCCAGCAGGCCGAGCAGGGCGGGCTGGACGAGCGCGGTGGGCCCGGACGCCTCGGCCGGCAACGGGCGGTCGGCGAGGTGGAACAGATGGTCGCGTTCGTCGCCGCCGAGCCTCAGCGCGCGGGCGAGGGCGGCCAGGACCTGCGCGGAGGGCTGGGCGCCGCGGCCCCGCTCCAGCTCGGTGTAGTAGTCGGCCGACAGCCCGGCCAGCTGGGCCACCTCCTCGCGGCGCAGACCCGGGACCCGGCGCCGCGGGCCGGTGGGCAGGCCGGCGTCGGCGGGGCGGACCCGGTCGCGCCGGGACTTCAGGAAGGCGGCCAGTTCGGCATGGTTCACGCCCTCCATGGTCGCGCCTGGGGGGACGCGTATCCAGGGGTTGCCGACCCCAGGGTGAGCGCAGCCGTGGCTGGCCCGGGCGCGGCGGCCCAGGCTGAAGGAGTTCCGCACCGCCCCGTCCGGCAGGAGACCGCTCATGTCCGCTGAGGAAACAGCCACCCGGGAAACAGCCACCCGGGAAACAGCCATCCGGGAAACAGCCGTCCAGGAATCGGCGCCCCGGGAGTCGACTGCGCGGCCCCGCGTGGCCGTGGTCACCGGGGGCTCGCGCGGCATCGGCCGGGCGACCGTGAGCCGGCTCGCCGCCGAGGGGTACGCGGTGGTGATCGGGTACGCCGGCAACCGCGAGTCGGCCGAGGCCGCCGTCAAGGAGGTCACCGCGGCCGGCGGCGGCGCGGTCGCCGTGCGCGCCGACGTCGCCGACGAACAGCAGGTCGCCGAGTTGTTCGGGACGGCCGCCGCGGAGTTCGGCGGGGTGGACGTCGTGGTCCACGCGGCCGGCCGGATGTACCTCGCGCCGATCGCCGAGCTGGACCTCGCGGAGCTGGACGCGCTGCACCGCACCAACATCCGCGGCACGTTCGTGGTCGCCCGTGAGGCGGCCCGCACCCTGCGCCGGGGCGGCTCGTTCGTCGCCTTCTCCACGTCCGTGGTGGGCCTGGCCTTTCCCGCCTACGGCGCCTACAGCGCGAGCAAGGGCGCGGTCGAGGCGCTGACCCTGGTGCTGGCCCGCGAGCTGCGCGGCCGGGACGTCACCGTGAACACCGTGGCCCCCGGGCCCACGGCCACCGAGCTGTTCCTGGACGGCAAGGACGAGCAGGCCATCGCGCGCCTGGCCGCCCAGCCGCCACTGGAACGCCTCGGCACGCCCGCCGACATCGCCGAGGTGGTGGCGTTCCTCGCCTCCCCGGCCGGCCACTGGATCAACGGCCAGGTCGTGCGCGCCAACGGCGGCATCGTCTGACCTCCAGTCCCCATCCTGTCCCGATCCCCACGCCATCGAGGAACCATGACCACGGACACTCCCCGAACGACCACCCACACACCCCGGACCATCCTGGTCACCGGCGCCTCCAGCGGCTTCGGCGCGCTGACCGTGCGCGCCCTCGCCGACGCCGGCCACACCGTCTACGCGGGGATCCGGCAGACGGCCGGCCGCAACGCACCCGCCGTGGCCGGCCTGGACCGGTACGCGGCCGAGCACGGCGTGTCCCTGCACGCCGTCGAACTGGACGTCACCTCCCAGGGCTCCGCCGACGCGGCGGTGGCCCGCGTGCTGGCCGCCGAGGGCCGGCTGGACGTGCTGGTGCACAATGCGGGCCACATGGTCACGGGGCCCGCCGAGGCCTTCACGCCCGAGCAGCTCGCGGATCTGTACGACGTCAACGTGCTGGGCGCTCAGCGCGTGAACCGGGCCGCGCTCCCCCGGCTGCGGGAACAGGGCGAGGGCCTGCTGGTATGGATCGGCAGCTCCAGCACCCGCGGCGGCTGTCCGCCCTTCCTGGGGCCGTACTTCGCGGCCAAGGCGGCGATGGACGCGCTGGCGGTCAGTTACGCCGGTGAACTGGTCCGGTTCGGCATCGACAGCGCGCTCGTCGTGCCGGGCGCCTTCACCTCCGGCACGAACCACTTCCTGCACGCCGGCGCCCCCGCCGACACCGGACGCGCGGCGGCCTATGCCGAGCGCTACGGCACCCTGCTCGCGGACCTGGACAAGCGGCTCGGGGCACTGGTCCCGCCGGACGCGGACCCGGCGCAGGTCGCGGCGGCCGTCGTACGCCTGGTGGACCTGCCCGCCGGCCGCCGGCCGCTGCGCACCCACGTGGACCCCGCCCGTGACGGCAGCGAGGTCGTCTCCGCGGTCGCCGACCGCATCCGCACCGAGTTCTTCCGCCGCGCCGGCCTCGACGACCTGCTCACCCCGTGCAGTTCCCTCTGACACCCCTCGGATCAAGGAGGAAAACCCATGCCGTTCGCGAATTTCAAGGTGCCTGCCGGCAGCCTGGACGACAAGCAGAAGGAGCTGCTCGTCACCCGTACGACCGAGTTGTATGTCGAGATCTACGGCGAGCGGGCCCGCGCCGCCACCATGGTCCTGGTGGAGGAGGTGGCGGACGGCGGCTGGGGCATCGGCGGCGGTGTCCTGAAACTCGCCATGCTCCAGGAGCCGTCCGGGGGCTGACTGACACACTGCCCGATCATCGTGGCACTCACGAAAGGCGGTACGCCATGTCGTCGCATCCCGAGCCTGCCGAGCTGCTGGCCGCCATGCCCTTCGCGGCCGGGCTGGGCATCGAGTTGAAGGAGGCCACCGCCGAGCGCACCGTCGGCTCGCTGGCCTGGTCCCGGCAGGCGTGTACGGCGGGCGGCGCCCTGCACGGCGGTGCCCTGATGGCGCTGGCGGACAGCGTCGGGGCGGTGTGCGCCTACCTCAACCTGCCCGAGGGGGCGACCGGTACGTCGACGGTGGAGTCCAAGACGAACTTCCTGCGGGGGGTCACCTCCGGGCACGTCCGTGCCACCGCCCGGCCGCTGCACCTCGGCGGCACGCTCATCGTGGTGCAGACGGACCTGCGCGACGACCGGGACCGGCTGGTCGGCCAGACCACGCAGACCCAGATCGTGCTCCGGAAGAACGCGGGCTGAGCGACCCGCCCGCGAAGGCCGGCCCCTGCTGTCGGGGGGTCGGCCTTCGTCGTGTCCGGCGGGGTTCCAGGCCCTCGCTATTGACATGAACCTGCGTCAGCCCCGAGGCTGCCTGCTTGAAGTTGCTCGATTCAAGCCTGTTTCGAGCGCTTGCGCGCACCAGTGCAAGAACAGTCAGTCCGCAGTACTGCGAGGGGAGCTGTTCCGCCGTGCAAAGATCGCGAAGACTGCGCCACCGTGTGCCGTGGCCGGCCTGGGTACCGCTGGGGCTGGCGACCGCCCTGGCGGGAACCCTGCTCGCCGCCCCGGCGCCCGCCCGGGCCGCCGCCACCGCCTCCGGCGCCGTACTCGACGCCGCGCACAGCAGCGTCAGCTGGCAGAGCCCGGTCTACGCCAAGGGCACCGGCGGCGGCACCGAGAGCTGTCCCGATCCGGCCGCCGACCCCGACGGCAAGGTCTGCGACCGCTTCGATCTGACCGTCTCGGTGCCGGACGGCTACTGGGACGACAACCCCGAGGGCGGCGTCCCCCTGTCGATCAGGTGGCAGAAGCCCTCCGACGACTTCGACCTGTACGTGTACGACGACCACGGCAAGCAGGTCGCGTCCAGCGCGGGCACGGCCGACCCCGAGGCCACGGTGATTCCGCGGGCGTCCGGGACGTACCACGTGGTGGTCGTGCCGTACGACGTGCACGACAACTCCTTCACGGGCGCCGCGTACCTGCCCGCCACCACGGACGCGGGCGATCTCACGTCCTTCTCGGGCGGCGACGGCAGCTACACCGTCGAGGCGGGACAGCTCACAGCGCGGGCGGACTTTCTGACGGGAGGCCAACTGCGGCTGCAGGCCGACCCGTCCGGCTCGCTGAGCGATCCCGCGGGCACGGCCATCGTGCGCAGGCCGCCGGCCGTGGAGCGGCGCACCTCGTCCTTCGACGCGGGCGACTACTACGGCATCCGCTCGCCGCAGGCCGTGCTGCGCGTGTACAAGAAGCCGCTGCGTTTCGGGCTGTACAAGCCCGACAACCGCACCCGGATCTGGCAGGAGGACAAGCCGCTGCGCTGGTCCACTGGCGGCATGCGGCAGAGCCTCACGCGGGGCGCGGACGAGCAGTTCTTCGGCGGCGGGGAGCAGAACGGCAGTTTCTCGCACCGCGGGCGGACGATGTACGTGGCCAACAGCTTCGACTGGAACGAGGGCGGCTACAACAACTCCCAGCCGTTCTACCTCTCCAGCGCGGGCTACGGCGCCTTCCGCAACACGTTCGCGCCGGGCGTGTACACCTTCGGCTCACCGGTGACCACGGGCCAGCAGGAACGGCGGCTGGACGCCTACTACTTCCTCGGCGACGCCAAGCAGGTCATCGGCAAGTACACGGCGTTGGTGGGCAGGCCCTTTATGCCGCCGGTGTACGGTCTCGAACCCGGCGACTCCGACTGCTACCTGCACAACGCCAACCGGGGCGAGCGGCACACCCTGGACGCGTTGAAGATCGCCGACGGGTACGCACAGCACCAGATGCCGCTCGGCTGGATGCTGGTCAACGACGGCTACGGCTGCGGGTACGAGAACCTTCAGCAGACCGCCCAGGGTCTGCAGGAGCACCACGCCCAGCTCGGCCTGTGGACCCAGGACGGCATCGACAAGCTCGCCGACCAGGTCAGGGCGGGCCAGCGGGTGGCCAAGCTGGACGTGGCCTGGGTCGGCAACGGCTACAGGTTCGCGCTGGACGCGTGCGACGCCGCCAAGAAGGGGATCGAGGACAACAGCGGCGCGCGCGGCTTCGTGTGGCTGCCGGTGTCCTGGGCGGGCGCCCAGCGCTGCGGGGTGCTGTGGAGCGGCGACCAGAAGCTGTCGTGGGACTACATCCGCTGGCAGATCCCGACCTATGCCGGGGCGACCATGTCCGGTATCGCCTACAACACCGGTGACGTGGGCAGCATCTACCGCCACGACGCGAAGATGTACGCCCGCGATCTGCAGTGGAAGGCGTTCCTGCCGGCCATCATGACCATGGACGGCTGGGCGACCGACCTCACCACCAACAAGCCCGCCGACCAGCAGCCCTGGCTCGACGGCGAGCCGTACACCTCCGTCAACGGGAAGTACCTGCAGCTGAAGGAGCGGCTGCTGCCGTACATGTACACACTCTCCGCCGAGGCGGCGAAGACCGGTGTCGGCGCGGTGCGTCCGCTGTGGCTGGAGTACCCGGACGACCCGGACACCCTGTCCGACCAGGCGAAGTACGAGTTCCTGTCCGGCCCCGACTTCCTCGTCGCCCCGGTGTACCAGGACTCCGACACGCGCGACGGCATCTATCTGCCGAAGGGCACCTGGACCGACTACTGGACCGGCCGCACCTACCAGGGCCCGACCACCCTCAACGGCTACCACGCCCCGCTCGACACACTCCCGCTGTTCGTGCGTGAGGGCGCGATCGTGCCGATGTGGCCCAAGGGGACGACGAGTTGGCAGGCCCGGGACCGGCACGAGCTGGACTGGGACCTGTATCCGGCGGCCCACGGCACGAGTCACTACACGCTGTACGAGGACGACGGGCTGACCCGCGACTTCACCGAGGGCGCCGCCGCCGTCCAGCGGGTCTCCCTGCACTCCGACGGCGGCGGGACGACCGTCTCGGTGGGCGCGAGCAGGGGCGACTATGCCGGCAAGGTGGACGCCCGCTCCTACCGGTTCACCGTGCACGGCGAGGGGGCGCCCGCGCGGATCCTCCTCGACGGCCGCCAACTCTCCGTCTCCGCCTGGTCGTACGACGCCGGCACGCAGGTCACGACCATCACCGCACCGAGCCTGCCGCTGGACCGGGGCTTCACTGTGCGACTGGTCGACGAGAGGTAAAGGAATCGTATGGTCTAGTCCAAAGAGCGTGTTGGTCTAGTCCAACTTGTTGACGTGACCGCAACAGCTCCCGGAGGGTGGGGCTCCCCGCTCTGGGGACTCCCCCACTCTCTGGAGGCACGCAGTGAGACGTCTTCGGGCATGTCTGGGCGCGGCGGCGGCCGTCACACTCGCCGCCGCCGGCACGACCGCGCTCATGGCGAGCAGCGCCTCGGGCGCTACGAGCGCGCTGAGCAACCGCTGGTACGCCGCCGCCCCCTATCTCATGCCGCTGGACAACGACCCGCCGGACCCGGCGGCCATCATGGATGCCACCGGCCTGAAGGCCTTCCAGCTGGCCTTCGTCCTCGCCCCCAACGGCGGTGGCTGCTCGCCCACTTGGGGCGGAACCGCGCCCGTCTCCTCCGACACGGCCGTGCAGTCGTTGATCAACACGATCCGCGCCAAGGGCGGTGACGTCTCGGTCTCCATCGGCGGCTACGGCGGCACGAAGCTGGGCCAGGCGTGCGCGGACGCGGCGGCCACGGCGGCGGCCTACCAGCAGGTCATCACCAAGTACGGGCTGCACGCCATCGACTTCGACCTGGAAGAGCCGGAGTACGAGAACAGCGCGGCCATCAAGAACGAGATCGGCGCGGCCAAGATCCTCCAGCAGAACAACCCGGGGCTGTACGTCTCGGTGACGACGGCCGGTACGGCGGACGGCACCGGCTGGTTCGGCAAGCAGATGCTGCTGGAGGCCAAGTCACAGGGGTTCACCCCGAACAACTTCTCCATCATGCCGTTCGACGGCGGCTTCAACGGGGCGGCGAGCCAGACCAGCGCGCTGACCAACTTCAACTCGATCCTGCAGTCGACCTTCGGCTGGGACCAGGCGACCGCGTACGCCCACGAGGGCTTCTCCGGCATGAACGGCCGCAGCGACTCGGGCGAGTACTTCACCCAGGCCGACTTCCAGACGGTGCTGGACTACGCGACGAGCCACAACATGGACCGTTTCACGTTCTGGTCCCTGAACCGCGACCGGCAGTGCAGCCCGCCCGACAACGGGGGCCGTACCTCCGGGACATGTTCCAGCGTCACCCAGAACTCGTGGGACTTCGCGAAGTACTCGGTGCAGTTCGCCGGCGTCACCCCGCCGACCCCGACGCCGACGCCGACCCCCACGCCGACACCGTCCTCCTGCAAGCCCGCGTGGAGTTCCACGGCGGTGTACACACAGGGGAACGAGGTCTCCTACAACAAGCACAACTGGAAGGCCAAGTGGTGGACCCAGAACGAGGTGCCCGGCGCCTCGGAATGGGGGCCGTGGCAGGACGAGGGCGCCTGCTGAGCACTTGACGTGTCTGGTTCAGACCTCTAGCTTCTCGGGTCATCAGCGACCAAGGATGCGTTCAGAGTTCATCATTCTGAACGCATCCGCGTCCGCCTCAGGTTCGCGGAAGGGACCCCCCACATGACCCGATCCCGGCTCCTCGCGGTGCCGACCACCGCGGGACTCGCTCTCACCCTCGCCCTGCTCGGCAGCCCCAGCGCGGTCGCCGCCGATCCGCATGTCGCCCCCGGCGGCAACTTCGACCTGTCGGTCTGGGAGCTGCAGGAGCCCGTCGGCTCCCCCGGCAGCCCCACCACCATCCCGCCGTCCCGGCTCCAGGGCCCGAACGGCTACCAGGACGCGTACTTCTACACCGACGCCCGGGACGGCGCCATGACCTTCTGGGCGCCCGAGAAGGGCGTGACGACCCCGAACTCCAACTACGCCCGCTCCGAGCTGCGCGAGATGAACCGGGACGGCAGCGCCGCCGACTGGGCACTGTCCGGCTCGCACCGGATGAACGCGACCCTGCGCGTGGTGTCCGTGACGAAGAACGTGTGCGTCGGGCAGATCCACCTCGGCAGCGGCGGCTCCTCCACCAAGCCGCTGCTGGAGCTGTACTACCACGCGAACGGCGACATCGTCCTCGGCACGGAGAACTCGCCGTCCGGCGGGCAGACCCCGCACACCGTGGGGCATGTGCCGGTCGGCAGGACCTGGAGCTACACCATCGCCGTTTCCGGCGGCAACACCGTCGACCTGACCGTCAACGGCACCACCACCCACTACGGGATCCCGTCGTCGTTCCAGCGGTACAAGCAGTACTTCAAGGCCGGCTCCTACAACCAGTCCTCCTCGGACAGCACGACCAACGGCGCCCGTGTTGCGTTCTACGGCCTGACCGTCGCACACGGGTGACACGCGGCGCGACCTGCGCGATTGGTGCAAACCGCCGCACGGTCGTAGCGTCGAGTGGACGGTCGAACACAGCACGACGGTGGGAGCGGCCATGCGCGGAGCACTGGTGGGAACGGCGGTCACCCTGGCGGCAGGAGCCCTGCTGACCACGGCAATGACGACGGCCTCGGCCAGTCCCCCGACCCCCCACGGGACCGGCGTGAAGGCCAGTACCGCCCGGCCCGTGCTGGTGGACTGCTTCTTCCACCGGAACGTCCGCCCGACCGACTTCATCCTGGCCTGCGGCGACGGCAACAGCCGGCTCGCCGGACTCCACTGGACCCAGTGGGGTCCGGGCGGGGCGAAGGCCGAGGGCGTGAACTGGGTCAACGACTGCAACCCGTACTGCGCCGCCGGCACCTTCCACCAGTACCCGGTCGTCATCCGGCTGACCGGCGAGCAGCAGTGGAAGAAGCATCCGTCCTTCGAGCGCTACGCGCAGATCAGCCTGACCTACACCGGCGCCCGGCCGGACGGATTCAAGCAGGTCATGACCTACCCGCTCTGGGACTGAGTCCCGGCGAGCGGGTAGGCGCCGAAGTCAGGCGAGCTCCGCCAGGAGGTCGCCGCCCTCCACCTGCTGGATGCGGTTGATGGCCAGGCGGGAGACCCGGCCCGCCTTCGGAGCCGTGATGGTGGCCTCCATCTTCATCGCCTCGATCGTGGCGACGGTGGCACCGGCGGCGACCTCGTCGCCCTCGGCCACCGCCAGGGTCACCACACCGGCGAAGGGCGCCGCCACATGCCCGGGGTTGGCGCGGTCGGCCTTCTCCGTCACCGGCACGTCCGAGGCCGCGGCGCGGTCGCGGACCTGGATGGGCCGCAGCTGGCCGTTGAGCGTGGACATCACCGTGCGCATGCCACGCTCGTCCGCCTCTCCGATCGCCTGCAGCTCGATCAGCAGCCGGACGCCGGGCTCCAGGTCGACGGCGTACTCCTTGGCCGGACGCAGCCCGTAGAAGAACGCCTTGCTGTCCAGCACGCTGGTGTCGCCGAAGGACTGCCGGTGGGTGTCGAACTCCCGCGTCGGGCCCGGGAACAGCAGCCGGTTGAGAGTTGCCCGGCGGTCCTTTGCGAGGCCCTCGCGATCGTCGGCGGACAGCTCGGGCGCCGGCTTGGGCGTGGCCCGGCCCTGCAGCGCCTTGGTGCGGAACGGCTCGGGCCAGCCGCCGGGCGGGGTGCCCAGGTCGCCGCGCAGGAAGCCGATCACCGAGTCCGGGATGTCGAACCTCTCGGGCGTCTCCTCGAAGTCCTTCGGGGAGACACCGGCGCCGACCAGGTGCAGGGCGAGGTCGCCGACCACCTTGGAGGACGGAGTGACCTTGACCAGGCGGCCCAGGATGCGGTCGGCGGCGGCGTACATGGCCTCGATGTCCTCGAAGCGGTCGCCGAGGCCGAGGGCTACGGCCTGGGTGCGCAGGTTGGACAGCTGGCCGCCGGGGATCTCGTGGTGGTAGACGCGGCCGGTCGGGGAGGCGAGGCCCGCCTCGAACGGGGCGTAGATCTTGCGGACGCCCTCCCAGTACGGCTCCAGGTCGCCGACAGCCTGCAGGTCGAGCCCGGTGGGACGGTCGGAGTGGTCGGTGGCGGCCACCAGTGCCGACAGCGACGGCTGGGAGGTCGTACCGGCCATGGAGGCGACCGCGCCGTCCACGGCGTCGGCGCCCGCCTGGATCGCGGCGAGGTAGGTGGCGAGCTGACCGCCGGCCGTGTCGTGCGTGTGCAGATGCACGGGCAGATCGAACTCGCGGCGCAGCGCGGAGACGAGCTTGGCGGCGGCCGGGGCGCGCAGCAGTCCGGCCATGTCCTTGACCGCGAGGACGTGGGCGCCGGCCTCGACGATCTGCTCGGCCAGGCGCAGGTAGTAGTCGAGCGTGTACAGCCGCTCGGCGGGGTCGCCCAGGTCGGCGGTGTAGCAGAGGGCGACCTCGGCGATCGCGGTGCCGGTCTCGCGTACGGCGTCGATGGCGGGGCGCATCTGGCCGACGTCGTTGAGGGCGTCGAAGATGCGGAAGATGTCGATGCCGGTGGCGGCAGCCTCCTGCACGAAGGCGTCGGTCACCTCGGTGGGGTACGGCGTGTAGCCGACGGTGTTGCGGCCGCGCAGCAGCATCTGCAAGCAGATGTTGGGGACGGCCTCGCGCAGGGCGGCCAGCCGCTCCCAGGGGTCCTCGGCGAGGAAGCGCAGGGCGACGTCGTAGGTGGCGCCGCCCCAGCACTCCAGGGACAGCAGCTGCGGCAGGGTGCGGGCGACGACCGGGGCGACGGCGAGGAGGTCCTTGGTGCGCACGCGGGTGGCGAGCAGGGACTGGTGGGCGTCGCGGAAGGTGGTGTCGGTGACACCGATGGTCGGCGACTCACGCAGCCGGCGGGCGAAGCCCTCGGGGCCGAGGTCGACCAGCAGCTGGCGGGAGCCCGCGGGCGGTTCGCCGGCCGGCAGCGGCGGCAGCTTGGTGACCGGGTCGAGCAGGTCGGGGCGCTCGCCGTGCGGCTTGTTGACGGTCACGTCGGCGAGGTAGGTGAGCAGCTTGGTGCCGCGGTCGGCGGAGGAGCGGGCGGTGAGCAGGTGGGGGCGCTGCTCGATGAAGGAGGTGGTCACCCGGCCCGCCTGGAAGTCCGGGTCGTCCAGGACGGCCTGCAGGAACGGGATGTTGGTGGCCACACCGCGGATGCGGAACTCGGCCACGGCACGCCGGGCGCGTCCGACGGCCGCCTTGAAGTCCCGGCCGCGGCAGGTGAGTTTGACCAGCATCGAGTCGAAGTGCGCGCTGATCTCCGTACCGGCGTGGGTGGTTCCGCCGTCCAGGCGGATGCCGGAGCCACCCGGGGAGCGGTAGGCGCTGATCCGGCCGGTGTCCGGGCGGAAGCCGTTGGCGGGGTCCTCGGTGGTGATACGGCACTGCAGGGCCGCGCCGCGCAGGGTGATGGTGTCCTGGGCGAGACCGAGGTCGGCGAGGGTCTCGCCGGAGGCGATCCGCAGCTGGGCCTGGACGAGGTCCACGTCCGTGACTTCCTCCGTCACGGTGTGCTCGACCTGGATGCGCGGGTTCATCTCGATGAAGACGTGGTTGCCCGCGGGGTCGAGGAGGAACTCGACGGTGCCCGCGTTGCGGTAGCCGATCTCCCGCGCGAAGCGCACCGCGTCGTCGCAGATCCGCGCCCGCACCTCGGGGTCGAGGTTGGGAGCGGGGGCCAGCTCGATGACCTTCTGGTGGCGGCGCTGGAGGGAGCAGTCGCGCTCGTAGAGGTGGATGACGTTGCCCTCGCCGTCGGCGAGGATCTGCACCTCGATGTGGCGCGGGTTGACGACGGCCTTCTCCAGGAAGACGGTCGGGTCGCCGAACGCGGCGTCGGCCTCGCGGGACGCGGCCTCGATGGACTCGCGCAGCAGGGCGGGGTCCTCCACGCGGCGCATGCCGCGCCCGCCGCCGCCCGCGACCGCCTTGACGAAGACGGGGAAGCCGATCTCCTCGGCGGCGCGCACCAGTTCGTCCACGTCGTTGGAGGGCTGGGACGAGCCGAGCACGGGCACGCCGGCCGCGCGGGCGGCGGCGACCGCGCGGGCCTTGTTGCCGGTCAGCTCCAGCGTGGCCGCGCTCGGGCCGACGAAGGTGATGCCCGCCTCCTCGCAGGCGCGGGCCAGTTCCGGGTTCTCGGACAGGAAGCCGTAGCCCGGGTAGACGGCGTCGGCACCGGCCCGGCGGGCGGCGCCCACGATCTCCTCGACGGAGAGATACGCCCGCACCGGATGCCCCGGCTCGCCGATCTCGTACGCCTCGTCGGCCTTCAGCCGGTGCAGTGAGTTGCGGTCTTCGTGCGGGAACACGGCGACGGTACGCGCGCCGAGTTCGTAGCCCGCCCGGAACGCGCGGATCGCGATCTCTCCACGGTTGGCGACCAGCACCTTGCGGAACATCCTGGATTCCCTTCAGCTGCCTGCCGGCGACGAACACCATGGTGTCAGCCACGCCCTGCGGTACTTCGCGGCAACCTTAGGGGGTGGCCGCGTGTGTGGACGTGCGAAAACCATCACATCGACGGGGTGGGCAGCGCCACAGGCACACGCGATGGAATCAGCACTCCAGGGAGGTCATCGCGGTGTCCTCCGACCGTTCCTGCGACGCTGCCCGCGACCGTTCGGCGCTCGCCTGTACCGGCACGGTCCGGGGCGGTGCGGACGCGGGGGTCACGGGGGGTTCCGTGGGCGCGGGTCCGCGGTCCCGGACAGGCAGCAGGGACCCCAGACGGGCCCGCAGTCGTGCGCGGCGGCCGTGCAGCAGGCCGAGGACGATCGCCGAGGCCACCGCGATCAGGTGCTCACGGCCGGCCAGGTTGGGCACGGCGATGGACTCCCACACCATCGAGCCGCCGGTCAGGGTGAACACCACGGGCGCGCGTTTGACCACCGAGAGATAGGTGAACAGGCCGACGACGGCCGCCGAGGGTCCGGTGTCGAGCACCCCGGCGTACGTGTGCGGCAGCCCGAAGCCCCACCAGCCGGGACCCAGCGCGATCATCACGCGGGCGGTGAGCGTGCCGGCCACGGTGGTGGCGTAGGAGATCGCCAGCGTCCGGCCCCGGCCCAGGGCCAGTTCGGCCCAGGCGAAGGCGAGGAACAGCTGGGTGATGCCCGCCCACACGGGCAGGTCGAGCGCCGGGACGTACAGAGACACGGGCGTGCGCAGCAGCGACAGCCACAGGGGCAGGTCGGCTCTTACACCGCCGAGCCGCGTCACCCATACCGCGCCGAGCGGATGCTGGGCGATCGCGTGGAAGAAGATGACGCCGAACGCGGCGACGAAGGCCAGCAGCAGCCCGGACAGTCCGCGCCGCATGAGCCGCCGCACGGGTTCGACAACGATGGCGTGCCACTCGCCCCGCAGCGTGCGCCCGGTGAAGCGGGCGAGCCGTGCGAGGAGCGGGCGGCACCACTCGATGCGCGCTTCAGTCGTCATGAGACACGGCAGCCCATCGCCTTCGGCTCCCCCGTCATGTCCATCGCCCCCTTCACCCCGGTCCCGGTATTCCGGCCTCGGGGCGCTTTTTCGTGATCCACCCGTTTCAACCGTCATCGTAGAGATGTACGGATCAAGTGCCGGTGCTGACTTCGACGCGGGCGGCGGGGCGGGCGCGGGGGTTGTGGTGCAGGGCCGGGTGGTGCGGGCGGCCGCCGCCGACGCCGGCCGCCGTCCGGAACTCGTCGATCACCTGCTGGTCGCGCCGCTGCCGTTCCGACATGCGCCCGGTCCCTCCCCCGGTGTGGGCCTCTGTGGTGGTGAGACCCGATCGGTGACAGTTCAGCGAGCCGGGAGGCAAGCGTCAAGATCCTTTACGGACGGACAGGGGTGTGGGAAGACCCACAGGCCCACAGCGGCGGAATCCGGGCCCTGGAGGCAACCTTCACCCCCTCGGATCCGTCCTCCCATGCAGGCCCCTTGAACGGCTCGGCGCGGCGCGGGCCCGAAGCGCGCGAGTCGTTCTCTTCGCGGTCAACGCGCGGGTACGGCCGCTCAGTTCATGGAGCGCGGAACCTTGCTGACGGTGTCGTTCCGGCCGTCCGCGCGCGGCGGCACGGGTGTGCTGATGCTCGTCCCGCGGGACATCCTCACCGACCCCTCGAGGCCGCTGCCGCTGCCGCGCACCGCCGCGCCGGCCGAGGCTCCGGCCGCCGTGGCGGCCGCCCCGGTCCACGGGCCCGCCGCCCCGCCGGAGGGGGCCCGGCCGGCCTCCCCGGGCGCCGCCCGGCCGCGCCCTCGCCGAAGCCGAACGTTTCCGCTCGGCGCCCCCCTCCGGCGGGCCACGGCCCACGCCCGGCACCGACGCCGGCAAGGCCCGCGCCGCCCGCTTCAACAGCTTCCGCAAGGCGGTCCGCCCACCCCGACCTCACACGTCCTGATCCGCTTCGCCACCGAGGACGTGCCGGTCGGCGGCAAGACCATCCCGGCCGGGGACGCGCCCACACGGTGGTCAACCAGAACGACCTGTTCGAGTTGCCGGTGCGGCTGGATTCCTGGTCGCGCTCGGAGCGTTGCTTGACTTGGAGAGCGCTCCAACTCGTAGCGTCGCAGACGTACGGCACGCGGGTGTGCGCATCCGTGTGCCGTACGGAGCGACCATCGAGTGTGTGCAGGAGAGGCTGGGACATCACATGCAGAAGCGCAGTCTGCGGGATCTCGAAGTATCGGCTCTCGGCCTTGGCTGTATGGGCATGTCCGCCTTCTACGGCTCCGCCGACCAGGAGGAGGCCATCGCGACCATCCGGCGGGCCCTCGAACTGGGGATCAACTTCCTCGACACCGCGCAGGTGTACGGGCCGCTGACCAACGAGTCGCTGGTCGGCGAGGCGATCCGGGGGCACCGCGACGAGTATGTGCTCGCAACCAAGTTCAACTACCGGATGGACGACGCCGTGCCCGGCGACATGTCGACCGTCGGCCGGCAGGACGGCTCCGCCGAGCACGTCCGTGAGTCGGTCCACGGCTCGCTGCAGCGGCTGGGCACCGACCACATCGACCTGTACTACCAGCACCGGGTCGACCCGAACGTGCCCATCGAGGAGACGGTCGGCGCGCTGGGCGAGCTGGTCGCCGAGGGCAAGGTGCGGCACATCGGGCTGAGCGAGGCGAGCGCGGAGACCATCCGGCGGGCGCACGCGGTGCACCCGATCACCGCCGTCCAGAGCGAGTACTCGCTGTGGACGCGCGATGTGGAGGCCGAGGTGCTGCCGGCCTGCCGGGAGCTCGGCATCGGCTTCGTGCCGTACTCCCCGCTCGGCCGCGGCTTCCTCGCCGGCCGCTTCACGTCGCCGGACGAGCTGGACGAGAACGACTTCCGGCGCAACAACCCGCGCTTCACGGACGCCAATCTGGAGGCGAACCTGCGGCTGGCGGCGAAGGTGAAGGAGATCGCCGCCGAGAAGGACGTGACGCCTGCCCAGTTGGCCATCGCCTGGGTGCTGGCCCAGGGTGAGGACCTGGTGCCGATCCCTGGCACCAAGCGGCGCACCTACCTGGAGCAGAACGCTGCCGCAGTCGGCATCGAGCTGACCAAGGAGGACCTGGCCCGCATCGACGCGGAGCTGCCCGAGGTGGCGGGCGAGCGGTACGACGAGGCGGGGATGCGCGCGGTCAATCGCTGAGCGCCTCAGGAGGTGCAAGGGGTCTGCCATCCGGTGACTGCAGGTCCGTCGTGGTTGTTCGCGCCCGCGCGGTAGCCGCATATCCGGGACGGGGCTTGCCCGCCACCCGCAGCGGTAGGGCGCAGGCGATCAGGTGGGCCTGCGGACCCTCGACGGGTTCGTGTGCCGCCCGGCAGGCGGCCCTCGGACGTATCCCCGCGGCGCCCGGTTCGGCCGGAAGCCGGAACCGCTGACGCCAGTCCGCCGAGAGGACACACCGGGGGGCCCGGCACGGCCGGAAGCCGAAACCACGGACGGCAGCCCGCCGAGAGGACGCACCGCCCAGCTCCGGCACAGCCGGGATCCCAGGATCGCAAACACCAGTCCGCCGAAAGGACGCACCACCCAGATCCGGCACAGCCGGGGACCCAGGACCTCAGACGCCAGTCCGCCGAGAGGACGCAGCGGCGGGCCCGGATCACCGGTGGCGGCTGGGGCGCGCCCCGTCTGTGGTCCTCAGGTGCGCGCGTGCTGAGGGTGCTCGTGAGCACGCCCCGCTCACCGGCGAGGGCCCGGACCCGCGGCGTCCACGCCCCGCTCCCGCCGCCTGCGCGCCGTCACCACCGCGAGATCCAGCGCCGCTGCCAGCGTGAGGACACCGCACACCACCGCGAGGGCGGTCAGCGGACCGCTGCCCGGGCCGGCGCCGGGACCCGAGTGCGCCGCCCAGACGGCGAAGCCGGCCGTCGCCGCGGCGAACAGCGGCAGGAAGACGGCGGACAGCAGCTGGCGCAGCCGAAGTGCGCTGCGGGCGGTGGCCGGTTCGGTGCCGGTGCGCGGAAAGCGGTGACCGAACGCTCCGGAGCGTGACCGGGGCTCCGGTGGCGCTGTGCGTCCGTGGTGTTCGTCACGCATAAGGGCCTCCTTCGGCGGGACGTCACGGTGTGCTGCCGACCGCGCAGCCCGCACTCGCGCTCGGACAAACCGGGGCCTGTGAGGAACCCCACGCCGGGCTCAAATGCCCTACCTGCCCGGGGCTTTGGCCCTCCCGACAGCCCCTCGGCAGAGACCTCGCCGACCACTGTGCCCTCCCGTCTGCCACGATGGGCTGGCGCCCTGACCGGGCGGCCCGGCCGCGCAGTGCAGCCGGCTCGACGGGTTCCGCCGGTCTCTCCCCGACTCCCTTGGTTGTCGAGTACCCCCCTGTGTCTGCTGCCCCTGCCCAGCCCACGGCCGTGCCCAGTTCCGCGCCCGTCTCCCGCTCGCCGTGGCGGTCCTTGCGACACCGCAGCATGCGCTGGTGGTCGGCCGCGAACTTCGTGTCGAACGCCGGCACCTGGATGCAGCTCACCGTGCAGAACCTGCTCGTGCTGCACATCACCGGTTCCGCCGCGGCGACCGGCCTGTCGATCTCCGTGCAGGCGGCGCCCGCACTGTTCGTGAGCCTGCTCGGCGGCGCGGCCGTGGACCGCTGGCCCCGGAAGCTGACGGTCGCGGTGAGCCAGACGCTGCTCGGCGCCGTCGCGTTCACCACGGCGCTGCTGGTGGCGCTGGACCGGATCGACATGACCACGCTGCTGGTGCTGGCCGCCGTGACCGGCATCATCGCCACTGTCGACGGGCCGGCGTGCGCGCTGCTCGGCAATGATCTGGTGCCCCGCGAGGACGTGCCGTCGGCGATCGGTGTGGGTGCCCTCGTGCACAGCGCGGGGCGGCTGGCCGGCACCGCGCTCGCCGGTGTGGCCGTCGGGTTCGTCGGCACGGGCGCCGCGTACGCCGCCAACGGGCTGTCCTTCCTGTTCGTGGCCTCGGTCGTGCCCTTCCTGCGGCCCGTCCACGGAGCGGTGCGGGAGCCGGCGGCCGAGCCGCAGACGGCCCCCGCCCCGGCACAGGCGGAGATGAGCGTGCGCGACGGCCTGCGGTTCTTCGTGCGCCGGCCCCGTCTGATGGCCCTCGCCGGAATCACCGGGATCAGCTCGGTCTTCGGCCGCAACTACGGCCTCACCCTCGCCGTCCTCGTCACCGGCCCGCTCGCGGGCGGCGCCGGTTCGTTCGGCACCGTCTCCACGGTGCTCGCGGTCGGCGGCATCATCGGCGCGATCCTCGGCGCCCGGCTCCGCAAGCCCTCCGTACGGGTCGTGGGGCTGCTCGCGGCGGCGGGCGCCCTCCTCCAGGTCGTCGCGGGCCTGTCGCCCTCGCTGGCCGTGCTGATGGTGCTGGTGCTGCCCATGGCCGTGGTGGAGTCCGTCTCCGACACCGCGGGGACGGCCGTCCTGCAGACCGACCCGCCGGCCCATCTGCGCGGCCGGGTGCTCGGGGTGTGGAGCAGCATCGGCACCGTGTGGAGCCTCGGCGGGCCGCCCCTGCTGGGCCTGCTCATGGAGTGGGCGGGCGCACGCGGCGCCCTGATCGCCGGTGGTCTCCTCATCGCCGGGTCGATCGGCGCGGGCCTGCTGGTCCGGCGGCGGGGTGGGCTGGTGCCGGTGACCGTGCCCGCGAAGGACGGCGACATGACCGCCCGGGAGGCTCTGGGCACGTGCGCCTGACCCTCCCAGAGTCGCCTGGGTACGGCTCCCTGACCGGCCCGAAGACACCGGCCACGGACCCCTGACCAGCCCAGAGACACTGGGCACGACCCCTGACCAGCCGCAAGCGCCCAATCCGGCTCCCACACCAGCCCGGAGACACCGCCCACGGCCCCCTGACCAGCCCAGAGACGCTGGGCACGGCCCCTGACCAGCCGGAAGCCCCGAATCCGGCTGCCACACCGGCCCGAAGACACCGGCCACGCCCCCCGACCAGCCCAGAGACACGCGCTCGGCCCCGCCCCCGACAAGGCAGGAAACGCGCTGCACGCACCCGGACGGACCAGGAAGCGGGCGGTCCGCCCGGCTCACCCCGGCGCGTCCTCCTCGTGGCCCGGCAGGTTGTACACGTGGAAGGCCTGGCCGATGACCGGCTGGGCCACGTTCCGTACGCGAACGCCGCCGCTGGTCATGCCGTGCTCGGTGCCCGCGTGGGCATGGCCGTGGACGGCGAGGTCGGCGCCGGCGGTGTCGATCGCCTCCGCGAGCAGATAGCTGCCGAGGAACGGATAGATCTCCTGCGGCTCCCCGGCCAGGGTGTCCGGAACGGGCGAGAAGTGGGTCAGGGCGATCCGGACGTCGCAGTTCCGGTCGGCCAGGTCCTTCAGGGCCGCGTGCAGACTGTCGGCGCACCGACGGCTGTAGCGGACGAACTCCTTCATGAGGGGTTCGCCGAACTCCCCGGCACAGCGTCCGACGAATCCGCCGCCGAAGCCCTTGGTCCCGGCGACCCCGATCCGGGTCCCGCCGTTGCCCACCACGGCGGCCTCTCCCTCCAGGACGTGGGCCCCGGCGTCCCGCAGGATCATGCTGACCTCCTCGGGCCGTTCGTCGTGGTGGTCGTGGTTGCCCAGGACGGCGACGACCGGCACCCCGAGGTCCTTGATCTCCCGTGCGACGACGGCGGCCTCCTCGGTCGTACCGTGCCGGGTGAGGTCCCCGGCGAGCAGCAGGACGTCGGCGCACTCGCGCAGCGTCTCGAAGGAGGAGCGCAGCGTGCCCTGGCTCTCGGGGCTCATGTGGATGTCCCCGACGGCCGCGACGCGGATCATGTCAGGTCCTCTCCGTGGTCGGGCGAGGAGGTCCCGGCGACGAGGATGTCGCAGTGGACGGGGTGCCCCGCCAGTTCTTCGCGGGCCATGTGGCAGATGTCGTCCCGGCACTGGCTGGACGGCACGGTGCCGGTCAGCAGAATAGCGTCGCCGCGCAGCTCCAGCCGTACGCCGAGCTCTCCGAGGTCCCCGGTGGCCAGGCGCTCGGCGAGATGGGCGACGCGGTAGTCCAGGTTGCCGGCCGCCGACGGGGGCGGCGGGCTCGTGTCGGTCATGGCTGCCCCTCCTGGGGGTCGATCACGTTCAGCCGTTCGAGGAGGAAGAGGAAGGCGGCCGGCATGGGCTGATCGCCGCAGGCCACCCGGAGCGCGTCCCAGTCGACCTTCTCGCGGACGGCGCGGGCCACCGGCAGGACGGCCCCGAAATCGCAGTAGTGCTCGGAGAAGGCGCTGATCAGGCTGTGGATCAGATCGGTCGGGGAGAGGACGGGCATCAGCACCGAGTCGACCGGCAGGACATGGGCGCGATCCAGCATCTCCTCCGTCACGGGCTGGTGCGCGAGGGCGAAGATGATGTCGATGTTCTGCCCACGGCAGGTGGTCTTCAGCAGCCAGTCCTCGGGCGGTGTCCGGATGGGCAGGCCGGCCTCGCGCAGGGACGCGGCCACCGCCTCGGCGTCGTCGGGCAGCACGCAGAAGTCGGCGTCGTGCTGGAGGTAGCGGCTGCCGCCGTGGGCGTAGACGGCCACGCTGCCGGCGAGCGCGAAGCGGTGGCCGGCGCGTTTGAGCAGGGCGCCGATCTGCTTGGCGGCCTCCAGGATCGCCTGGCTGCGGTCCTGCGGCAGGTCCGGTCCGGGCGTGGCGGGCTGGTCCGGTCCGCCCGCGGCGAGGCGCAGCTCGGTGACCTCCGGGCGCCGGAGGGGAGCGGCGTCCTCCCCGTTGTGCGTCATGGCATCTCCGTTCGCGGCCCCTAGGCCCCGGGTCGGCTGCGGACCCAGGGGCGTACGGGTACCCGGCGCGATCGCACCGACACGGCGCACGGTCGGGCGGGTTCACGGCGGCTCGCCCGCCCCGGCCGGCGCCAGGGTGGCGGGGTCGCGGATCGCCCTGCACCGTGGCGACCGCCGGCGTGCTCAGCACGCCGAGGCCGGTGAGCGTGCCCCGCCGGACGCCGTCTCGTCGGCCTGCGGCCGCACGGGCGTGCATCGTCTGCGGGCCGGGAGCACGCTGGAAGGATGACCCCCTGGCTCAGAGCGGGCCCGCGGCAGCCGTGGCAGTCGGTGCACGCTCTGCTGTTGCTCCCGGTTGCCCTCATCGTGGTGATCACGGTGGTGGACATGCAGGCCCCCACCAGTATCCACCTGGGCCCGGCGCTGGTGATCGCGCCCGCGATCACCCCTTCCTTCGCCGGGCCCCGGACCACGGCGGCCGTCGGGGGGCTGGCACTCGCCGCGCAGACCCTGATCGGCTTCACCCACGGCGGGATCGGCACCACGAACCACATCGTGCAGATCATCACCCTCGCGGTGCTGACGGTGACGCTGGTGGTCTACAGCGCGCTGCGGGAGCGCCGGCAGGCCCAGCTGGCCCAGGTCCGCACGGTCGCCGAGGCCGCACAGCACGTGCTGATGTGGCCGCTGCCCGAGCAGATCGGCCCGCTGCGGATCGCCTCGCTGTATCTGGCGGCGGAGGACGAGGCGCAGATCGGCGGCGACCTGTACGCGGCGACCCGGTGCGACGGCGCGGTACGGGTCCTGATCGGTGACGTGCGCGGCAAGGGGCTGCCCGCGATCGGCGAGGCCGCGCTGCTGCTCGGCGCCTTCCGGGAGAGCGCCCACCGGCACATCCCGCTCGAGGAACTGGCCGATCTGCTGGAGCAGAGCGTCACTCGTTACGCGGCGGATCTGGACCCGCCGGAGGAGGCGGGCGAGCGGTTCGCCACCGCGCTGCTGGTGGAGATCCCGGACCGGGATCCGGTGACCCGGATGACCAGCTGCGGCCATCCGCCGCCGCTGCTGCTGAGCCCCGGCCACGCCGTCACGGTCCCGAGCCTGCACCCCTCCCCTCCGCTCGGGGTGCACAGCTGCAACAGCGAGCACACGCTGGACGTCTTCTCCTTCGAGCCCGGTGACACCCTGCTGCTGTACACCGACGGCGTGGTGGAGGCCCGGGACGCCCGCGGCCGGTTCTATCCGCTCACCGAGCGGGCCGCGCTCTGGACCGACGACGCCCCTGAGGCGCTGATGCACCATGTGCGACGCGACCTGCTGGCCCATGCCGGTGGCCGGCTGGACGACGACGCCGCGCTCATCGCGCTGCACCGCACGACGGTCGACCGACGCCGCCACCACGGCCGGGTCGCCGGCGCGAACGGCTTCCGGTACGGGTGAGGGCGGGCGGCACCTGCCGGAAGGCCGGGGACGCTCGAAGGCCGTGCGCGCTCAGAACCCGTCCACGCTCCACTCCTGCACATCGGCCCCGCTCTTCGTCCACGGCGTCAGCCAGGTGCCGTCGGCGAGCGAGTTGCCCTTCGGGGTGACCGCCTTGCGAGCCGGTTGGTGATCGTGTTGCCGTCCGGGCCGAAAAGCGGGCCCAGCGCTGGCTCTCGGCCCCGGTGCAGTGCCGGACGGCGCACAGGTTGGCCACTGCGGACGCACGGCCGCCCGGTTCAACTGCCCTTGCCGTCACGGCAGGCGTGGGCCCCGCCCCGAGTGGGGGCGGGGCGGGACCGCACGCCCCCCGGTCAGCGGACCGACTTGAGGTCGGTGATCTTCAGGGTCTTCAGGTCGGACTGCACGTCGATCCGGCTGACCTCGGCGTGCGGCCCATCGCTCCAGGTGAGCGTGACCCGGCTGGTGGCGTGGCCGGCGCCGGAGCCGGTGTAGGTCACCTTCCACTTCACCGGCACGTTCTGCGCGAAGAGGATGCCGTCGGCGTGCTCCTTCTTCTCGAAGGCGGCGACCTTCTTCTGTGCGGCGGCGGAGAGGTAGAAGGCCCGCAGCGCCTTGGCCGCGTCACCGGCGGACTTGTCGTCTGTGGACCAGACGGCGTCGATGTAGGCGCCGTAGAAGTCGGCCACGTGCTGGGTGACATTGCGCGGGTCGCCCTGGGCGGAGGACACGCCGGCGGCACGGGTGGTGCGGCTCGCGCCGGTGCCCGCGAGGGCGGGGGTCACGGCGGCCAGCGTGAGGCCGCCGGTGAGGGCGACGGCGGTGACTATGATCTTGCGACTGCGGACGGACATAGGTCTTATTCCCCCGGTTTCGGTACGACCGGACTGATCCCGGCCGTCGACGGACTTTAAGACCTCATTTCCCTCGCACCGGTTCCGCTTTCTCTCGGCTTTTTCCCACTCCGGACCCGGAACATGAGGCAGTCGGATGGTTGTGCCGAATTCCGGTCGCCTTTCAGCGTCCTTTCGGTCATTCCGCCACGGACGGCCGGCGGGCGTGCGGTCCCTCGACGAGCCGGGCGAGGTTGTCGAGGGCCATGCGGGTGCCCAGTTCGTTGTCCTCGCGGGGGATGTCGTCGGGGATGCCCGTGGCGGACGGGTCGTCGTAGCTCAGGGAGACCCGGAAGGTACCGCCCTCCCGGGCGTCGAAGGTATGGACGCGGGCGGTCATACCGGCCGGCGTACCGCCGCCCCGCCGTACGAAAGGGGTGGCGGGGCCGGGGTCCGGGAGGTGGGTGCGGACCCCGGCCCCTGGTCTGTCGAGGCCTGAAATCGGAGTGTCAGGGCTTGCGGGCGACCGCGCCGTACATCGCGATGTCCTCGTCGCGGATGTCCCGCTCTCCGGTGCCGTCGGGGTGCCACTTGTGGACCTGAACGATGCCCGGCTCGACCAGCTGAAGGCCCTCGAAGAACTCATGGGCCTCATCGATCGTGCGCAGCCGCATCGGCATGTTGCGGGCCGCGTACTCACGGGCGACCCGGCCCACCTCCGCGGGGGCGAACTCGGCGGTGCCGATGGACATCGCCAGATGGCTGCCCGAGGGCAGCGGCTCCAGCAGCCGGCGTACGACACCGACCGCGTCGTCCGCGTCGAGCATGAAGTGGACGATGGCGATGACGGTGAGCGCGACGGGCTTGTCCAGGTCCAGGGTCTCGCGCAGCTCAGGGGCGTCCAGGATGGCCGCCGGGTCTCGGAAGTCGGCCTCGATGTACGAGGTACGGCCCTCGGGCGCGCTGGCCAGCAGGCCCTGCGAGAGGCTGAGGACGATCGGGTCGTTGTCGACGTAGACGACCCGGGACTCGGGCGCCACGGCCTGGGCGATCTCGTGCAGGTTGGGCGAGGTGGGGATGCCGGTGCCGATGTCCAGGAACTGGCGCATGCCCGCCTCCTGGGCGAGCCAGCGCACGGCGCGGTTCATCCAGTCGCGGTTGGCGCGCATGTGGACCGGGAGCGCGGGCCACTCCCGGGACATGGCGTCACCGGCCTCCTGGTCGGCGGGGTAGTAGTCCTTGCCGCCGAGGATGTAGTCGTAGATGCGGGCGGAGTGGGCGTTCTCGGTGTCGATGCGGTCGGCCGGCCATCCGTTGTCGGGCAACGCCGTGTCTCCATTCGGTCGAGGGGTCAGGTTCTCGCGTACAGGGGGCGGTGCGGGCGTGCGTCACAACTCCCTGCGGATCGCGGCGAGCAGGGCCTCGGTCTTCCTGGCGGGCGCGGCCTGGGCGCCGAGCCGGTCCAGCGCCTCCCGGTACACCACGACGTCGTCGGCCTTGTCGAGGTAGACGGCCCCGACCAGGCCGTTGAGGTACACGATGTCGGGCAGTTCGCGGGCCCTGAACCGGAAGAGATGGTAGGCGCCCGCCCGCATCGCCGGGTGCGGTCCGTTGGCGAACGGCATGAGCTGCAGGGTCACGTGGGGCAGCCGGTTGATCTCGACGAGGTGATCGATCTGCGCCCGCATCACCGCCGGTCCGCCGACCGGCCAGCGCAGCGCCGTCTCGTCCATCACCACCCACACCCGCGGCGGCGCTTCGCGGGCCAGCAGCTCCTGGCGGCGCATGCGCAGCGCGACCCGGCGCTCGGTGGCCTCGGCGGAGGCGTGCGGACTGTCCGCGGCGATCAGGGCGCGGGCATAGTCCTCGGTCTGCAACAGGCCGTGCACGAACTGGTTCTCGTATGCGCGGATCTGCAACGCGGCCTGTTCCAGGCTGAGATAGGCGGCGAACCAGTCGGGCATCACATCGCGGTAGGTGTGCCACCAGCCGCGCTTGTTGGCCTCGCGCACGGACTTCAGGAAGGTGTCGATCTCGTCCCGGTCGGCGACGCCGTAGACCTGGAGCAGCTTCTCGGCGTCCGCGAGACGCAGCCGGGCCACCTTGGCGGCCTCCATGCGGCGGATGGTGGAGTGGCTGACGCCGATGGCGGTGCCCGCCTCGGCGTAGCTGAGGCCGGCCCGGGTCCGCAGCTCCTCCAGTTGCCGGCCGAGGATCATGCGCAGGACGGAGGGGGCGCCGCCCCAGTCGGTCTCCGCGGTCATGCCCCACACCCCCTCACCAGGTCAAGGGACACCGTCACACACGGTCGCTCTCCCGGGCCCATTCGATCACGTTCTGGCCGGAGCAGCATGCACTTCGCCACTTGCAAATTTCAACTTGCTGGTTGCGGACCGTTGTTGGGCGATGCGAGAGTGGATTCACTGCTCCGGCCGACCGAAGGAGCAGGCGGCGCGGCCTGGTTGGGGGAGACCAGGGCCGCATCACGGCCTCGCGGGAGCCGTGTCGTCCGCTGCGCACGGTCGGCCTGACACCGCAACCCCCCATGCGAGGCCGGACGAAAGGCGCACGGCGATGGCTCCGCCCTCCCTCCCCCGACCGCTCCACCACCGACCCGAGAACCGGAGCGCCGCCCAGGCACCCCTGCCTCCCGGCCCGTCCCGCCTGTCGGCGTTACCCCGCCAGAACGGTTACGGGGACCGCCCGGACGCCACCGCTGACCGCCCACACCCGATGCCGAACGACGCGGGCGGGTCGGATACGGACCAGCCGCACCCATCGCTTGACAGCGCAAACCAGCCAACCCGAATCCTGGACGGCACGGACCAGTCACGCCCGGCGCCGGAGAGCGCGGAACGGCGGGGCGGCCGGGTGGACGCCGTTGAGGAACCGCTCCG
Organism: Streptomyces sp. NPDC031426; assembly: GCF_055581585.1. NCBI lineage: Bacteria > Bacillati > Actinomycetota > Actinomycetes > Kitasatosporales > Streptomycetaceae > Streptomyces > Streptomyces sp. NPDC031426. Next base: position 296,142 of record NZ_JBVIJE010000002.1, on the reverse strand, counting down.
GCGCACGGACACGGCGGACGTCCCGGACCGGGCCACGGACGACTCCGAGGCGGGCCCACACCCCGTCCCGGGCCCCCTGAAGCACCCGTACCGGCCGCCGATCGGGGCCGGTGTCCCGAGACCACCCGGAGGCGGGCGCCTCGGTCGACTCCCTGGGCCCCTCGGCCCCGACCGGCTCGCCTCCGGGGACCCGCTCCCCCGCCGCGCCGCCGCGTTCGACCTGCCCGCGCAGCCGGCGGCCGTCGGCACGGCCCGGCGTGTCGTACAGGACCTGCTGACCGCCTGGGGCATCCCCGACGGCCCCCGGGACGACGCGGTCCTGGTGACCTCGGAGCTGGTCACGAACGCCCTCGTGCACACGGCCGGCGAGCGGATCACCTGCCGGCTGCACGGTACGTCCGACCGGATACGGATCGAGGTCGAGGACCGAAACGGCGGCCCCACACTGCCAGCCGCGCTCCGCCCCGGACCCGACGACCAGCACGGGCGCGGGCTCTTGCTGGTCGACACGCTGAGCCGGGACTGGGGCGTGACGCCGGTGTCCGGCCGGCCCGCCCGAGTCGTCTGGGCCGAGCTGCCGTCCGACCACGGCTGACGCCAGGCCCGCCGCACCCCCC